>JASFGH010000469.1:0-3605 GCA_050123865.1 Desulfobacterales bacterium
GACCACCGGCCAGGATCCCATTCGCAGAAATGCCATCCTGGGAATGATCGCCGAATACAAAAAAAAATATGGCTTTACGGCAGTTTTAATCAGTCACGATATTCCGGACGTATTTTTCATTTCCGATCGCATCCTGGCCCTTTACGGAAAAAAGATCGTTTTTCAGGGCTCCCCCGAAGCGTTTGAAGAATTCGATCATCCTTTTTACGATGAGATCATCAACAGCATTGAAAGTTTGCAGGATGAACTAACCGGCCTGCATTCCAGGCGCCAGTTTAAGGTACGCTATCAAACCGATCTGGCCCGTCATAACGGGCACCGACATTTCATTGTTGTCCTTTTTACGCTGGAAGACCTGGATCGCATCATCGTTAATCTGGGACACACCGCTGCCCAGGTCAGCATCCGAACGATGGGCGATTTCATTAATAAACACTTTGGCCTGGTCGGTGGATTTTCCGCCCGCCGTCGCATCAATCAGTTCAGTACGGTTTTACCGTTTTCCGATCTGGATGAGGCTGAAGCAATTCTGGCGGACTTTACCCGCGACTTCCGGGAAAACGGGTTGATCAGCATCGAGAATGCGGCCAGGGAAGTCAATCCCGCGGTGCGTTGCTTTGACTTTGTGGTTACGGCCGGAATGGCTCGCGGGGGTGGCAACGTCGAGTTGGACTCCATAATGGAGTTTGCAGAATTTAAGAAGGAGCCGGTTGCACAGTTCCAGTGCAACATCTAGTATCGTGGCCCTCAAAAAATGTTACAAAAGACATGTGACATATATTAGTCTATCTGAGATTTTTTAATTACAAAAATGTCTATGGTTTCAGGTGTCAGTGTTCAGGTCTCAGCGATCTTTGCAGTTGGCTTCTCGCTTCTGGCCTTTGGCGATTAGCTAAGGGCCTGACACCTAAAAAAGGCATCTTAGCGCCCGAAGAATAAAAGGATTGGGTTGGACTTTTGAAAATATTTTATACGGATCCTTTCGCCATTCCCCTGCCGCAGGAACATTCTTTTCCGATCGGCAAATATGCCCTTCTCAGGAAACGAATCCAACGTTCCCATCAATTTTCTCCTCAGGATTTATGCATCCCCCGCGCGGCAACCGACAATGAGATCTGCCGCTCACATGATCCGGATTACCTGCGGCGTTTGCAGCAAGGACAATTGACCGCCAAAGAAATCCGGCGTATCGGGCTGCCCTGGTCTCCGGAACTTGTAGAACGTGCCAGACGTTCTGCCGGAGCAACGGTTGAAGCCTGTTTTGCCGCCCTTTGCGATAGGGTTGCCGTTCATCTGGGCGGCGGCACCCATCATGCCTTCAATAACCAGGGGCAGGGTTACTGTATCTTCAATGATAGTGTTATTGCGGTGCGGGCCTTACAGGCTGACACCCAAATCAAGCGGGTGCTGATTCTTGACTGTGATGTGCACCAGGGCAACGGCACCGCAGCTCTGCTGCAGAAGGATCCGACCGTTTTTACCTTTTCCATTCACGGCAAAAACAATTTTCCCTTCCACAAAGAAAAGAGTGATCTGGACATTGCCCTTGACGATGGGTCCGATGATGGGGTGTATCTGGAAGCGCTGGAAAAAGGCGTGCGATTGTCTTTAAAGCAGGCCCGGGCCGAAGCGGTTATTTATCTGGCCGGTGCCGATCCTTATATTAAAGATCGTTTCGGGCGGCTTGGTTTGAGCAAGGACGGGCTTGCGAAACGCGACCGTATGGTTCTGGACCACTGCTTTAAAGCCGGTCTGCCGGTGGCCGTCACCATGGCCGGCGGCTATGCGCCCAACATCGAAGACACGGTGGGCATCCACTTCCAGACCGTCTGCATCGCGGCCGAATTCCAGAAGTCCTGATCTTTTTTGACAGGATCTGCAGGATTAACTGGATATTTTTTGGCTTTCCGGATGAAAGCCAAAAATTTCAATCGCCTTCGGCAAAAAAATAATCATTATTTGGCTAAAATTTGTAGGTTAAAAATTTTTTGCGGGTAATTAAGCTGTGATTTTATCCCGCCCGCAGGGCGGGATTGGGTTTCGCCACTTTCTTCTGGAAAGTGGCGAAGAAAAGAAATCCTAAAAATCCTGTTAATCCTGTCTAAAAGAGAAGTTTCAAAGCGGTTGGAAAGTTGCAGTGAAGTGTCTGAGGACGGGTGGCTCATAGGTGATGTGCATCCCTTTGATGTCATCCCGTTTGCGAAAAACAGATTCGATGCATTCGACCACATAATCGATGTGGCTCTTGGTATAAACCCTGCGGGGAATCGCCAGCCTGACCATTTCCAGGGGGGCCGGTTTAAATTGACCGCTTTCGGGATCGGTTTTGCCGAACATCACACTGCCGATTTCGCAGGATCGGATGCCACCGCAAAGATAAAGCTCACAGGCCAGCGCCTGGCCCGGGTATTGCTGCGGGGGGATATGCGGCAAAAATGCCTTGGCATCGATGTAAATGGCGTGTCCGCCGGGCGGCTGGAAAATCGGGGCGCCGATTGCCGATATGTGTTCACCCAGATACGCAACGGACCGAATTCGATATTTAAGATAGTCTTCTTCTAAAACCTCATCCAGCCCCCGTGCAAAAGCCTCCAGGTCGTGACCGGCCAATCCGCCGTAGGTCGGAAAGCCCTCGGTGACGATCAGTATATTGCGTGCCCTGCCGGCCAGCTGATCATCGTTGACCGCCAGAAAGCCCCCCATATTCACCAGGCCGTCTTTTTTACCGCTCATGGTGCAGCCATCCGCATAGGAAAACATCTCCCGGGCTATTTGCCGGGCAGTTTTGTTCTCATAACCCGGTTCTCTGAGTTTGATAAAGTAGGCATTTTCAGCAAAGCGGCAGGCATCCAAAAAAAAAGGGATCCTATGGGCGCGGCACAGCTCGGCTGTTTTGCGGATGTTGGCCATCGAAACCGGCTGGCCGGCATTGGCGTTGTTGGTGATGGTCAGCATGACCAGTGGAATGCGCTGCGGGACCTCATTGCGCAGCAAGGTGCCCAGGGCATCGAGGTCCATATTTCCCTTAAAATCAGCAATCAAATTCGGATCGAGCCCGTCAGTGATGGGAAAATCGAGTGCCTCAGCCCCGCTCATTTCCACATTGGCGCGGGTGGTGTCAAAGTGGGTGTTGTTGGGAACGATCCGGTCCTGTCCGCCGACAATGTTGAACAGGATCTTTTCGGCGGCACGGCCCTGGTGGGTGGGGATGATGTGCCGAAAGCCGGTCAGATCCCTGACGGCCCGCTCCAGCCGGGAAAAGCTTTTGGACCCGGCATAGGCTTCATCGCCTTCAATCATGCCGCCCCACTGGTGGGCGCTCATGGCGGCGGTGCCGCTGTCGGTCAGCAGATCGATAAGCACATCCTCAGCCTGGATGTTAAACAGATTATACCCGGCTTTTTTTAGAATGGCTTTGCGTTCTTTGCGGCTGGTAAAGTGCAAGGGTTCAACGCTTTTTATTTTAAACGGCTCAATGATGGTTTTCATTATCTTCTCCTGCGGTTGCTAAAATGCATTTTAGAATACAGAATGAAGTGTAAAGCGACTATGGGTTGGTGTCAAGAAACCGGAAATGGCGGAAGAACTCTCAGGAAAGAAGAAGG
>JASFGH010000470.1:0-3595 GCA_050123865.1 Desulfobacterales bacterium
AGGGGGTGTCGGCGACAACGACATCTGTGCCCGGTTTAAGAAGGGTAGTTTCCTCGGACTGGTATCCAAACAGATGGATTTTGCGATAGCAGGCCGCAATTTCGCCGGCGGGATTTAATAAGATGCTGGTGTTGTATAAGTGACCGCCGTCGCTTTCCACCATGCTGCCCATGAAAATGTGACATTTCCGCTTGCGGGCCGCGGCTTTAAATGCCGAGACAATCGGACCATCGATGGCTTCGCTGTCACGTTTATAGCGATCAAAAGAAAAAAAGCCGCAGGGCCAGATTTCGGGCAGCAGTAGCAGGTCACTGGTGGGAGCCTCGTCGATCAGCGCGAGGGCATGGTCCACGTTTTTTTCTTTGGGTTGATCAATCATTGCCAGCTGGATGCTTGTCACTCGCATGTGGCTTTAGTTCCTGAGCTGAAGAAATAAATTTTCCACTAATCTCAGATATCAGCGGAATGAATTATCAGTCCCGCTTATAGGCGGGATCTGAATGCATTAGGGAGCGTTGCGAAAGAACAGCAATAGGCTGAAAGCGACTTATTTGTCCGATAGCGATCATAATTAAAACAGGAACCGATCGCTGCAATATATTTGATTAAAAGAAATCGCAAGACAGGGACCTATCCGAACTCTTCTCTTAAGACACGGTGCAGTATTTTACCGGTGCCGGTGCGGGGCATATCATTTTCACCGATAAATATAATCTGTTTGGGGCACTTGTAACCTGCCATTTTACCCTTGCAGGCCTGAATAATATCCTGTTCGCTTAAGTTGCTGTCATCGAAACCCTCTTTTCGGATGATAACCGCGCTAACTCTTTCGCCCCATTTTTCATCGGGCAGTCCGATGACCGCACAGTCGAATACGCCCTCGATGTTGCCGACCACTTCCTCCACCTCGCTGGGATAGACATTTTCTCCGCCGGTAATGATCATATTTTTTTTACGATCCACCAGGTAGTAAAAGCCATCTTCGTCCTGTCGAGCCATATCGCCGGCTGAAAAAAAGCCGTGTTTAAACGATTCCTCGGTTTGCTCGGGCAGCTTGTAGTATTTATCAAACAACATGGGACCCCGTGAGTACAACTCGCCAATTTCTCCGATAGGCACTTCTATGCCATCGATATCGAGGATCTTTAGAAAATCTGTACCGATGCATTCAAAGCCGATGGAGCCCAGTTTGGTCATCTGGTATTCGGGTTTCAAGATGGTGACCATGCCGGCCTCAGTCGAACCGTAAGCCTCGTAAAGCTTGACGCCCGGAAAAAATTCCATGACTGCCTGCTTCATGCTTTTGCGACCGGGAGCCGAAGAGCAGAGCAGTTTACGGATCGAGCTGACATCGCGCTTTTTAGCATCTTCGGGGGCATTGAGTATTAAGTTATAATGGGTGGGAATCAGGGAAACAAATGTGATTTTTTCGCTCTCGATAATTTTAAGGATTTCTTCAGGCTTAAAGTTCAAAGCCGGGTGAATATAAGCCGACCCGCCGATATACAGAAACGTGAACGTAAAAAAGATGGAGTTGATATGGCATAGCGGCATGACATTCAAGCATACATCGTGTTCGTTAAACCCAAAGTCAACGGCATTGTGCAGATAATAGGCAATATGGGATTCGTGAGAGCGAATGACACCTTTTGGCTTTCCGGTAGTGCCGGAGGTGTAGATCAATATCCAGGTGTCCCGGGGGGCAACTTCGGCGTCTGGTTCGGTGTCGGTTGAGGCACTGATAAAATCTTCATAGGGACGATATCCGTCCTGTGGTTTACCGACAATCACATAATTTTGGGCACCAATGTTTTTTAAATTGGAGCGGATGGGCTCCACAACATGGGCAAACTGATCGTGAACGACCATGGCCTTAGCGTCTGAATTGTTGACAATATATTCCACTTCAGCAGACACAAGGCGAAAGTTGATGGGCACGATAATGATACCGGCTTTAGCGGTTGCCATGAACAGCTCACAGATTTCGATACAATTTTCGAGCAGGACCGCAAGCTTATCACCTTTTTGCAAGCCCAGGGAGGTGAGGCTGTTGGCCAGTTTGTTAATGCGGCAGTTCATTTGCGGATACGTAAACGCACGCGTTGCGTCTTTTAAGGCCACTGTCTCCGGAAACTTCTTGGCGTTAATTTTTTGGATTTGACCTAGATTCATCCAATAGCCCATACTCATACCTCCGTGGTGAAGCTGTCTCAAAAATTCATCTAACGCCCAATGGCATCGTTAAAAACCGATTCAAAATGCTCGAATACTATCTTGTATGCTCCACTTTTGAAAAAGAAAGAATTCCTTTTATTAATGTCTTCCTTTTTAAATTTGAAACGCTTATTTAGGATTGATTTTCTTCGAGCTGTTCTATAAATGCCTCCACATTGGTTTTGGTCTGCTCATCTGAGATCAGGCGAAGATCATTGAGATCAGCATTTATCGTCAAACTGGGCAAACCCGTTTGTTTCTCTAAACGTTGAGGCATCCCGTAACGGCAATTGGTATTGTTTGGACAGGTTTTGGCATCGTGATAAATGACGCCATCCACCTCATACAATTTTAGCATTTTTTTGAGGTAGGATTCTTTTTCATCGTCTGAACGCACAATAAACAGTTCCGTGTAAGCTCTGGCCATACTGTTGAATGGATCATTTTCATCTAATACCGAAAAAATCCAGCTATTGCAGTAGGTCGACGCCAGCACATTGGCCTTTAATCCTGAAAACAAATCCGAGTGGGCTCGCAATCGACCCCATACCGGCATACCGTCCCAGTAGAGTCGGAAACGTTCTTCTGCGATGGCACTTTCCTTCTCCTTAATTCGGTTCTTTAATTCGGCCAGCAAATTTTTATAAACATTTACCGCGGACTGGGTTCCGCGGCCGACCACCGCCGGTCCCATGAGCGTGGTGCCGTCAAAAAAGGTCAGTGGAGATGGTTTGGCGATCGCCGTCTCAAGCACGGCTCGCCATAGCTCAGAGCATTCACGGGAAAGCGCGACAACGCGCTTTAAGCGTTCAAGGTCAAGTGATTGGCCGCAGACCTTCTCCAGCGGTTCAACGAGTTCCTGCATCTGTTTTGCAATTGAGGCCACATGGGCTTCGGTGACCTTGCCGACATTTCGATGGGTATAGATGCCCAGCACAGGCGCATTAAATTTTTTACCATACCAGGCAAACCAGTCCTGCACATCACGACACTGATTGGTGTTGAAGACCAGTACATCGGGTTTGGGAATCTCTTCGATACCTTTGTACACCCGGCTGAGGGGCGTCACCCCTTTTAAGAAGGCGCCGATATCGGCGGTGAGATACGAACAGATGTCCGGCGAATAACCCAGTGCATTGGCTTCCGGAATCAGTTCGGTGGACATGCGTGTGGCGCCCAGCATGGCGGCATGCGTTTCCGGAAAATAAACCAAAAACCCCAATGCCCTGAGGATTTCTGCCGGGCCCACGCTGGTGCACCAGGCAATTTTGGGTTGGCCTGCCTTAGAAGCGGCATCCAGCTCATGATAATAATCTGCCATAAAACGGCTGGTTTCAGACGCAGCTTTTAATTTTTTTCTCCCAGGTTTTTTCTCATCTGA
>JASFGH010000471.1:0-3580 GCA_050123865.1 Desulfobacterales bacterium
TTTCACTGGATGCCCCTTTGACACACGATACGGATACAGCCCGAATTGAAATTTTAGAGTCTTCCTCCGAATCACTTGAGGACAAAATTTCAAAAAAGGAGTTTGAAACCATTCTTCATCAACACATTGCTGAATTCAGAAAAGAAATGAACCAACGAGAGCTTGATATTTTTGATCAGCGTATTTTCGCGGAAAATCCTAAGACACTGGCGGAAATCGGCAAACGATATGGAATTTCAAGAGAACGCGTTCGGCAAATACAAAAAAATATCATTGTTAAAATGAAAGATTCATTTAAGCACGCATTACCCGATTATGCCGCGTACAGTGAGGGCGGTTAAGCCGATTAAATTCTAAGAGCAGTCATAAGGGTGGTGATACCATGCGATGGTCATTAAAATTTGGTAGACTTGCGGGAATTGATGTATATATCCATTTTACTTTTTTTCTGTTGTTGGCCTGGGTGGCGTTTGTCCATTGGCAACAGACAGAATCGACGGGAGCTGCCCTGATCGGTGTCTTGTTTATTCTGACCATATTTGCTTGCGTAGTTTTACACGAGTTGGGCCATGCGATAACGGCAAGGAAATATGGGATCAAAACTCGCGATATCATCCTGTTGCCGATCGGTGGCGTTGCTCGCCTGGAGAAAATGCCTGACAAGCCCATTCATGAATTATGGGTGGCTCTGGCCGGCCCGGCTGTAAACGTCGGTATTGCCGCTGCCCTTGCGATTTATCTTTTGGTCGCGAATAATTTTACACCGGTTAATCAGTTGACGGTGTCAACCGCACCATTTATCGAGCGCATATTGGGCGTCAATATTTTTCTGGTCCTATTTAATCTGATACCTGCATTTCCGATGGATGGCGGTCGGGTCTTACGTGCGCTGCTTGCCATGCGCCTGGCGTACACCAGGGCTACCCGGATTTCGGCCAATCTGGGTCAGGGCATTGCACTGCTTTTCGGAATCATTGGGCTGTTTTACAACCCAATGCTCCTCTTTATTGCCTTTTTTGTATGGTTTAGCGCTGCACAGGAGGCCAGAATGACCCGGATGAAGGCCACCTTGAAGGGATGATAAACGCATTCAAACTGCGTTGCAGCAGCAAAATTAATTGGGCATATAAAACCGAACGAATCAGAAGGAAGCTTTCATGATCACAACGGTTAAGACAAAAATATTAAATTTGGTAAAATCGATGCTCAAAGAGGGGATGAGCTTGAGAAAAATATCGCTGTGCATTGCTGGGGGGATTGTTCTGGGTATATTTCCCGTTTTGGGCACGACCACCTTGCTATGTACCGTTGCCGCCTTGGCTTTGCGGTTGAATCTGCCGGCCATTCAGATCGTGAACTATATGGTTTACCCTTTGCAACTCGTCCTGCTGGCGCCTTTTTATGGTACCGGCAGTTGGTTATTCAAAAAACAAGATTGGCCGTTGATCGGAACGGATTTGATCAGTTTGCTGCAAAATGATTTTTGGGGCAGCATGGCCGGCCTGTGGGATTTGACACTTTATGCGATGCTTACATGGCTGGTTGTCAGCCCAATAATTTTCCTGCTAATGTATAGCGCTTCAAAGTTACTCATTCGCGCCTGGGATACTTACCGCAGATAGAAATCGGTTATTCACACCTATTTTTTCGCGTAATTTCAAGATTTTTCCTTTTTGGGAAACCAGGGGAAAAATGACGGGGTGCGCATGATATACTCGCGGTACCCTGGCCGGGTGTTGACAATGGTTTTTTCCGTCAGTGGAATGCCGGTCATCTTCAATAAAACGGCGGAAATAACCAACGGGCTCACCACGGTCCACCAGCTGTTCGGCGTGGACAATACAATCAAAAAAATCCCCCACCAGATTAAACATTCACCGAAATAATTGGGATGGCGGGAGTAGGCCCATAGCCCGCGGTCCATCACTTTGCCCGCGTTGGTCGGATCGGCCTTAAATCGCGCCAGCTGCCAGTCGCTGACGGATTCAAAAACAAATCCGATCATCCAAATGACGAATCCCAGAAAATCGAGCCCGGTCAAATGGGCCGGTGCGGCGGATACCTGACCGTACTGGATAGCCAGTGCGATCACCCATAAAAACAGGGCCTGGAGCAAAAAAACCTTAAACAGACTGATGATCCAGAATCGGTCGCCGCTGGCTTTTCTCCAACCACCATAGCGGGGATCTTCGGCCTTTCCCCAGTTGCGCCAGGACAGATGCGCGCTCAGCCGCAGCCCCCACGCGGTTGTGAGCAAAACGATTAGAATTTTGCGCCCGGTGAATCCCTCAGCCAGGCCAAAGGTCAACCAGGCAATCAGGACAAATCCCAGTCCCCAGAGACTGTCGACAAATGTGACGTTTTTATAAATCAGGCTGATCAGCCAACCACAAATCATCAGGCTGATTACGGCGGCCAGATTCCAGCCGAAAATTGGTATTAAATTTTCCATTTGAATTGCTCCAAACGCGCCCCCCGTCTTTATGAGATCATTTGATGCGGCTTTAACGGGTCTGCCACCGAATTGCCCGCCTGCCGCTCGGCAATCGCATTGCGAATTTGCTCATGAACGCGGCTGCTGATCGGGTATGCCAAAACAATAATAAAGGCGATAATATTGCAAGCCGACGGCACCAGCGCATACAGCGTTCTCAAAGTCAGCTGCACCTGCTCGGTTTGTACAACGTTCGGTTCATAACCGGCGTAACCGAGAATGGACAGTCCCGCTCCCACACCGATAGCAGCAGCAAATTTTTTGGCAATCGACCACAGGCCGATGTACTGCCCCTCGCGTCTCTGACCGGTGAGCAGTTCATCGTAATCTATCACATCCGCCTGGATGGCGGATGGCAACGCCAGGGTGGCGCCAAAGCCGATGCCGGATAAAAAAACCAGGATTCCGTAAATATTTGCATCACCGGGACCCAGAAAAAAGACACCGATAAATGCGCCGGTATTGATGACCATGGATGTCAGCCAGGCCGCCTTCTTGCCGATGCGGCGCGAAATCAAAATCCATCCGGGCAAAAAAATGATTCCGGTTACAAAATAAAGCAGCAGGAAGGCATCGGCCAGCTGCGATTGCAAGACATACTCGACATAATATAAAATCAGGGTTGCCGGCAAATTGCTGCCAATTGCCGCGATCGTATAGGAGATGACTAAAATAATAAATGGTCGATTGCGAGCCACATAGCGAAACCCCATCCAGAGGCCGGTCGGATTCAGAACTTTGCCGGATGGTTTTTCTTTGATAGCAATCACGCACCACCAGCAGGAGCCGATCAACAAAGGTGCATACAGTATCGCAATCCAGAAAAATTTGGCGCGCTCGCCATCAGCGTCTGAAGTCAGATCAAAGGCCCATTCGACAATTGCCGGTGAGCTGGCCGCCATCAGGGTGCCGGCGATGAGAAACCCGTCGCGCATGCCAAAAAGGGAGGTGCGTTCATGATAGTCGAAGGTGATTTCAGGCCCCAGGGATTCAAAGGGGACCACCACCACGGTCCAAAACAGAAATAGTGAATAAATACAGATGCCAAACCACCAGGTTTCAAAATCGGCAGATGCCTGCGGGGGA
>JASFGH010000472.1:0-3565 GCA_050123865.1 Desulfobacterales bacterium
CCAGTACGTGCGCATCGGTTTCATCGACCTGGGGCATGGTAATGACCAGATCAAATTTTTTTTGTTCGAGGATATCCAGTGCTTCGCGGGCTGAAGATACCCATGAGAGCATCGGTGGACGGGATAAGTTCAATCCCCGGTATTCATGGATGATCCGTTCTGCAAGGCGACCTTCCTCCTCCATGATAAAAGCATCGTAAGGGCTGGATACCAGAAGGATGTCGGCGACCTTCCGCGCCATGAGCTCATGAAAGACCTTAAACGAAAGATCAAAATCCGTGGGATCAAAAAATTCCTGCTTGCGCATTTCTCCCGCCACTTTTTTGCTTTGGGTTAACGGTTACTGCTAAATATATGAATAGGATCGGGTTGTTGCAAGGTTCAGAAGTTCAGGGTTCCGCGGTGAGGGTTACGGAATATGGTTTATGAGTTAGGGGTCGAGGGCGCCATGCGTAGGAAAATGTCTTATCAGGTCTCATCCTAAATTGACCAGATGTTCTATGACCTTGAACCTTTGAACCTGTTGATGACACCTGAAACCAAGAACTGATAAGCCCCCATTAGCAATCGGCCTTATTGCTCTTTGAAGAGCATGCCCTGCCGGGAATCTCTTTTTTCCAGTGTTTGCCGGATTTGAGCGAGTGTTTCAGATTTATTCAGCGTCCAGACCGGTGCCACCAGTTCGGCGGGGTGCGGGTCGCCAGTCAGGCGCTGAATCACGACGTTAGATGGAAGTCGTTCCAGAAAATCACACACGAGGTCCACATAAGCACCTTGCTCCAGGCATTTAAAATCACCCTGCCGATAAAGCGTTTCCAGGGCGGTCCCTTTGACCACATAAAGCAGGTGCAGCTTAACGCCATCGATCCCGAGCGCGGCGAGCATTTCGGCCGTATGCAACATATCCTGCCGTGTTTCATGCGGAAGTCCCAGGATGACATGCGCACATATCTTGATGCCGCGGTTGCGGGTGTTTTCAACGGCATCCTTGAAGCATCGGACGTCATGGCCGCGGTTGATATAGGCCAGGGTCGCATCGCTGGCCGACTGCAGGCCATATTCAAGCCAGATCAGATAGTGTCTGGCATAATCCTGCAATAAGCTCAACACGGCATCATCCACGCAATCGGGCCGGGTGCCGATTGACAACCCGACGACATCATCAACCTCCAGCGCTTCGGCATACAGGGATTGAAGAACAGGCAGCGGGGCGTAAGTGTTTGAAAAAGACTGAAAATAGGCAATAAATTTTTTAGCCTTGTATCGTCTGGACAGCGCATCTTTTCCGTTGATGAGTTGCTGGGTGACAGACAGGCCTCTTGCGTGTGCGCCTGTCCCGGATCCACGAGGGTTGCAGTAAATGCAACCACCGGTTGAGATGGTTCCATCCCGATTGGGGCACGTCAAACCGGCATCGATGGTAATTTTTTGCACCCGACAGCCAAAAGATTGTCGCAGATAGGTAGTAAAGTCGGTGTAGCGTTTATGCGCTTGCATTGTCCGGACCTTGACCCTGATATAAGAGGGCACTATAATCTTCTAAATTGAGCGTTTCAAATTTAGCATAGTGAGTATCAACTGGCAACTAAACTGGATTTGTAATTTAAACACAGAGAACACGAAGAGGCACGAAGATTAAGCCGGAATAATAAATCCTAACTTTGTGTCCTTCGTGCACTTCGTGGTGAAATCTCTATAATTTCATCACTTAGTCTAAAAATGCAACTGGCGATGCTGTTAAATGGCGATCCACCCGAAAAAATATGACGTCATCGTGGTCGGTGCGGGTCACGCCGGGTGCGAAGCCGCTCTGGCTGCTGCCCGCATGGGATGCGACGTTTTGCTTATGGCCATCGACCTGGACAAGCTGGCGGCAATGCCCTGCAGCCCTTCAATCGGCGGAATGGCCAAGGGGCAGCTGGTAAAGGAGTTGGACGCCCTGGGTGGTGAAATGGCAAAGATCACTGATAAGACGGCCATTTCTTTCCGCAAGCTGAATACCAAAAAAGGGCCTGCCGTGCACTCTTCCCGCACGCAAAATGATAAGATTCGGTATCATATGGCCATGAAGGCGGTCGTTGAGGCTCAGCCCAATTTGGACCTCAAGCAGACAAAGGCGCGGAAACTGGTGGTGGAAGGCGGCCGGGTCGCAGGGGTCGAAGATCTCCTCGGTTTCGGGTATCCGGCAAGGACCGTTGTGCTGGCGACCGGAACGTTTCTAAGCGGCTTGCTGCATATCGGTTTCAATTCGTTCCAGGCCGGCCGGGCCGGTGAATTTGCATCATATGGACTGGCAAACGATCTCAAGAACCTGGGCTTTGAGCTCGGCCGCCTGAAAACGGGTACGCCTCCGCGGCTGAAAAAATCCAGCATTGATTTCTCAAAATTTACGGTTCAGGAATCGGATGACGACCCGACCCCTTTTTCGTATTTTACCGATAATCTTCAGCTGCCCCGGTTGCCGTGTCATATCGGCCACACCAACTCGCACACCCATGAAATCGTAAGAAAAAATCTTGAACGGTCGGCTCTCTACGGCGGTGTCATCAAGGGTGTTTCGGCCCGCTATTGTCCTTCTTTTGAAGACAAAATTGTGCGCTTCCCCGAAAAAGACAAACACCAGGTCATCCTTGAGCCTGAGGGGATAGACACCCAGGAAATTTATGCCTCCGGGCTGGGCAATAGCTTGCCGCTTGAAATTCAAATCGAACTGGTGCGCTCGGTTGAGGGTCTGGAGTCAGCAGAAATTATGCGACCGGCGTATGCCATCGAATACGATTACGTCAATCCCATCCAGCTCAAATCCACCCTTGAAACGGATCGGGTAGCAGGGCTCTTTCTGGCCGGCCAGATTAACGGAACCTCCGGCTACGAAGAAGCTGCTGCCCAGGGTCTATGGGCCGGCATTAATGCCGCCTGCCAGATCCAAAAGCGCAAGCCATTTATCCTGGATCGATCTCAGGCATACATGGGCGTTATGGTGGACGATCTGGTGACGCGGGGGACACGGGAACCCTATCGGATGTTTACATCAAGAGCCGAGTATCGCTTAATGCTCAGAGAGGATAACGCTGCACTTCGTCTCGTTGAAGTCGGCCACGAGCTGGGCCTCATCAAAACGGACACTTTCAAAGAAATCAAAGCGCGTAAAAACCAGATTGCGCAAGAAATCCGGCGGATCAAGCAGATCACCATCAAACCGGATGAACGTGTTAACCGGTATTTGCTAAACGCCGGTACCCAGCCCATTCAAAGCGGGGCGCGTCTGGAGCAATTGTTGAAGCGCGCAGAATTGGGGTACGACGCGGTCGCAACTCTGGCAGCGGGTCCGGCGCCGGTTAGCCGCGAGGTCGCAGAGCAGGTCGAAATTGAAATAAAATATGAGGGCTACATTCAAAAGCAGCTCGCTGAAATCGAAAAATTTAAAAATCTGGAGCAATTTAAAATACCGGAAAACTTTGATTTTTTCAGTGTGCACGGCCTATCGAATGAATTGAAGGAAAAATTGTCTGGAACCAGACCGACCACGCTGGGTCAGGTTTCGCGCATCGACGGCATAACACCG
>JASFGH010000473.1:0-3564 GCA_050123865.1 Desulfobacterales bacterium
ATCGCACGCAGTTTCATTGGATTCAGAAAGAGCGTCACCATCGGGGTTGATATCGGCTATGATGATTTAAAGCTGGTGAAGCTGAAACGCACATCGGAGCAAAGCTATGAGTTGCTCGAATATGCCCGGGTGCCGTTTGATCCGCAAATTCCCAGAGAAAATCCGGATTTTTACCGGTTTTTAAGGCCCACTCTCGATGAGTTCTGCGGATCGGACAGAAATGCTGACATGTGGTGTACCATCTCATCGGCCCGGGTGGAAACCCGCCAATTCCGCATCCCGAAAGTCTCCGCCCGTCAGGTGCCCAATGCTATCTATTGGACCTATCAGAGAGAATCGGCTTTTGATGAGAACGAAAAGCTGTTTGATTTTGAGATCCTCGGTGAGGTTGAGGATGAGCAACCGGTTAAAATGGATGTGCTTGCCTACACCATACCGCGAGATGAAGTAATCGCCTTGAAAGACATGTTTGCCAAGGCGGGTTTCCCATTAATCGGCATTTCCATTGTCCCCTTTGCATTTCAGACCCTGATGCGAACGCGCCGAGTGGAGGCCATGGATGAGTATGTCGCCAGCCTGTATATCGGGCGCGACTGGTCGCGGATTGATATTTTTCACAAAGGCAATCTGACGCTGTCGCGGGGCATCAAGGCCGGTGTGCGAACGATGATAGAGTCCCTGCAAAAAGAAATCGAGGGCACGCGCAAAGGCCTTTCCCTGGTCAAATCTCCCGATGAGGATGTCGGCCGTATTCGGGCCGTAAAGAAAAAACTGAAACTGGATTTGAAATCGGCCCAGGAGTATTTTTTTGGCTATTTTCGCGAGCCGAGTGCCGGTGCCGCTCAGACGCAAAGGATGGACATCGATGAAAACAAAGTGTTTCAGATGATCCAGCCGGCCCTGGAGCGGCTGGTTCGTCAGCTGGAGCGCACCATCCGCCATTACGCCCTGAATTTTGAGAATGCCCGGATCGGCAAGATATATATTTCCAGCGGAGCGACGCCCCATCAACGCATTCTGAATTATATCGGAGACGAGCTGGGAATGCCGACCGAGGTATTGAATCCGTTTAAGACCAGTTCCAATTTTATGCCGCAGGTGCCGATTCCAGATTCCGTATCCGAACAGAGTTCCTTTGCACCGGCGATGGGCATGGGCCTGGCGGATAATTCCAGAACACCCAACTTTTTGTTTACCCATAAGGAAAAACGCAAGGCCGAACGCAATCAGCTGATCAACCGCGGCGTATTCGCACTCTTTGCAATCCTGATGGTCGCCTGTGTCGGATTTTCGTTCTGGCAGGAGCGACTAATTCGGGAGAAAGAAACCAAAAAGCTTCAAATGGCCGGCCACCTGGAACAATACAACCTGAGGGTCGATCAAAACCTGATCCTTAAGCTGGTGGAACAAATTCGCAAGAAAAACAAATCCGATAGGGCAATCGGGCAAAAATATTTAAATATAGCAGTGATCAGTGAAGTTGTGGACCTGACGCCCCCCAATGTTCGGTTACTGAGCATATCGACGCAGTTGGGTCCCATGCCCAAAAAGACACCGCCGGAAGACGCCAAAAAGAAAAAAGGGGGGCCGGTGGCGAAACCTAAAGTGTTGATTCTAGAGGGGATTGTCCAGGGGGATCGACTTACGCTTGAATCGACTCTGGCCGGCTATTTGATGGAATTGCGGAATTCACCGCTATTTGATCAGCCGGATATCAGCACCAAGTCATTAGAATACTCAGGAAACAACCAGGTCCTGCGGTTTAAAGCACAGCTGAACCTGGTATAAACCGCAACCTGCAGAACTTAAGAAGAAGACAGACATAATGGCAGACAGGATATCAAAAAATCAGTTAGCCCAAAGCGTGCTGATATTCATCGTATGTACGGTGGGCATTTTGGCCTTTGTGATGCTGATCATTCTGCCATCGGAAAAATCAGCCAAAGAATTGAACCAGGAAATCGCGGCATTGAATACGCGCATAGAGGAACAGCGCATCTTGACACCGGTTTTTCACAGCCTGCTCAAACGGTCAAAGATGGGGCCGCCTTCGGATTTACCCGTGCCGGAACGCGCAAAATTGACCTACGGTGATATCAATACCATCTCGAACGTTTTTCAAGATATCGCAGCACGCCACAACTTGAAAATTGAAGACATCAAAACAGACGTCAGCTCGATGGTGCAGGATACCGGTTATCTGTCGATGCAACTTCGACTCACCGGCAATTTTTATAAATTTCGTGACTTTTTAATTGATCTGGGCTCGATTCCATCCCTGGAGCACATCGAAGAAATTAATATACGTCCGCTGAAAAAATCCAGGGAACTTGAAATTAAGCTCTGGCTGGCACAGGAATAATTAGAATCTGAATTTTTATGGCATTTAATCGGCATGGCAGTTAAACGAGAGAGCTGCTATTCATACATTCATCGGAGTAATGGAGTACTGTAGTGCTGGAGTAATGAAAAGAAGCTCAACCTACTTTGAATGACGATACTCCACTACTCCAATGCTCCAACACTCCAAGGCTGATTCGATGGCTATAAAGCCGGTTACCACCATGATGTGGTTCTGTATTACGAAAACCGGTACTGGAACTGATTATGACCCAACGGGAAAAAATAATTGTCGGTTTAATGCTGCTCTCCGTGGTATATGGTATTTATGTCCTTTTCTTTGAGGGCAAGGGTAAAAGCACGTCCACCGAGCCGGCCATCGTCAGCACAGCCGTTCAGCTGGAAAATTTAAACGCCTTTATTACCAAAGTTGCCGAAGCATCCAAGGCCGGGCTATCAAAAGAAGATAACTATATTATCTCACGGGCCGAAACCGAGTGGAAGCAGGACCCGATGATATCAGCCGAGCTAACCGACAGGCCCCAGGAAGAAATAAAACGGCAAAAGCAAGTAATCCAGGCAGCGGGTCCGCGCCCCAATGTCACTTACACGGGCTTTATGCAAATGGGCGATAAGCGGTTCGCCATCATTAACGGCTATGAATATGCCCCCGGGGACCCGCTTCAAGAAGGCGGGTATAAGGTTAGCAGTGTCACGCCGAGTAAGGTTGTCATTGTTTCTACAGACGGTAGCAATAGGAAGTATATTTTTCCGCTGGAAGAATAACCATCAGGGTGAGAACTTATGAACAGAGTCGAACAAAAAAACAGGCTAGGGCGCATCATCGTTGCAGTGGTTATCTCCTTTTTGTTGATCGGCGGCTGTGCCAGCCCCAAACTGGAGAAACAGGATCCATTCTTTGATGAATGGAAAACCAAGGCAGAAACATCCAAAGGATATTCGCCGGGCAAACCCAAACCAAAGGGCGCACAACCGGCCATCATCAAGCCCAAAGTAACGCCCAGAGAAATTAAAATTGATGAGGCCGAAGAAAAGCCGCTACCCAAACGCAAGATCAGCCTCAAGATGACCGACATTGACGTGTCGGTGGTATTGCGTGCATTGGCCCGTGCTTCGGATCAAAATATTATTGTCAGTGAGGCGGTTGCCGGTAAGATCAACATCAATATCACCCAGGCACCCTGGGACCAGGTGTTTTTAGGT
>JASFGH010000474.1:0-3562 GCA_050123865.1 Desulfobacterales bacterium
CAGGCCGGCGCCGGCGCGTGCTGCATCCTCGGCCTGCCAGGGCGTGTGCGAAAGGAGGATCGTTGCACCCGGCGCCCGATCCGAAAGCGCCGGCGTGATGAGATCGCCGTCACGTCCGGCTCGATATTGGGCTGTCAGATCGTCCACTCCCGCCAGAATAAAGCTGGGGCGCAGTTCCACCCAGCGATTGCGCAGCAGCTGGATGCCGGTTTCATCAAAAAGGCGCATGCTTCTGCTGCCGCCGTGAAATTCGTGGTTTCCTGTGACGGCCCAGACGCCGAGCGGCGCAGAGATACCACTCAGGACAGAAAGCAGATCATCCTGAAGTTGGCCGTGCCCTTCAAATAGATCGCCTAGAAATACCACCAGATCAGGACGCTGCTCTCTGACCTGGGCGGCACGCGCCGCCAGCCAGCGTTTGCCAATCAACGAGCCAAGATGCAGGTCGGACATGGCGACAAGAACCGTTTTGTCCATTTCACGCGGAAGATCTGAAAGACGCACCTCATAACTTTGCACCACCGGAGACCGCAAACCCTGAGCAAGCGCAATGATTGAAAGCACTACCCCGGCAACCAGAGCCCAGGTACGAATCAAAGGCGCTATGCTGGGAAGCAAGAAGCCAAACAGGGTAATAATGTCTGCTGCCAGAAGAGAAATGAAGAGCAGCAACAGGGTCCCCATCCAGATCATACCCAAAAATTCAGTTACGGTGGCCAGGGCTCCTGTGCCATGGTGACCGTATACACGCCCGATGAAAAAGACAGCCCATAGAAGTACGCCTGCGGCGATGATGAGATTCATCGACACGTACTGCCTCACCAGAGGCACTGAGGTGACTCGCCAGAAGACGTAAATGTGCATCAGTGTGCAGATGGAAATAAGAATAGTTCCGAACATGATTCCTGTTACAATTTTCGGGCAGGAAAATCAATCCATGCGGTTACTTCCGGGATTTTATATCGTTGACGGAAAATTCAAGATATCGAAAGAGGGCATTTGGGGCAATAGGTGTCTTCCTCCAGAATTGCTCTGGCATTGTTCTGATAATAGAAAAAACAAAAGATCGAAAATACTGGATTCGGCTGAACACGACAATTGAACACTTTAATTTGCCAATTGATACATGGAGTACAAGAGATACAGCATATTAGCGACATGTCGTTTTCAGGCCTGAATCGTCGTCTTATAGCCATGAGCTATCCTTCTCTAGTTTAATCTGGCAAAGATATGTTAGTCAAATGTCCAAATATCACGGACGTTTCTTAATTCCGTCTGGTATCCGGGAAAATGGTGCTTGCCCGGTTGAATGTTTATACCGTTAAGTCTGAAAGCTATTTAACTGGGACCGCCCTGCGGGCCCTCCGAAGGAGGATTCAAACGGGATAGGGCAGGGGCATGTTGTTCAAATGTCCATACTTCACGGGCGTCCCCTTCGGTTACCCGGGCATGAGGCGGTTAAACGGCGCAGTTTTAGCAAAGACGGAAGCTTAAGCGAAGGGGGGAACATGTTATAGAAACGCAACTAATCAACAACGTCCCCATAGTTTCCCGACCGCCGATTATGATCGTCCATAATCCCTTGATTGGTAACTCACTAAATAAAGGATTAAATGTACGATCGATTGATATTCAATTTCGGTTCGAATCTATATAACTATTAAACTATTTTATTTACAGGTTTTTTTCAGGGCAGGGTGCACACGGTTAATCAGACTCAAGTCGAGCTTCAGGATCCCCGGGGAATTAGGTTTCAGATTTCAACAGGTAAATTAATTAACCGCGTGAATAACAAAAATATTATACTATGAATTGGGTAAGATGGCAAGATTATTACTAAATCATTAATTATAATAGATAATTAACGGTACAGGGTATAAGGTTAAAGGCGCAAGGCTCAAAGCTGAAAGCTCAAAGTTAGCGGCAGATTACGCAGATTTCCGCAGATTTAATCAAAAAATTCAGGTTAAATAGTTAATTTGTTGATTCGTTAAATAGTAAAAACCAGGGCCGGGGAGCTCAAAGGCTGGAATGCCATGCAGCCAAAGATAACAAAGCAGTCGTATTCATTTCCAGGGACCGCCGGGAGGCCATTTTAATTCAAATTTATCTTTCTTTTCGCATGACTCGGCCACAGGCTGCAGAAAGTCACGCAGTGCTTTCATTATGCTGGAAAAATCATTTGGAGCGTCATCCATAGGTCCTTTGCTGATAAATGCTGCCCATTGAGTTTCCTTATCAACATTTTGACGAAATTCAGACGAAAATATTTCCGCATTAAATTGGATTACGGTTCCGCGCCTGTTGCAAGTTGCAACAATCGCTTCTTGAAGGGATCGACCGTCAAAGGGATATTTTTGGCTCAATACCCATAGATCATAAAAATCCTTCATTCGACTATTAAGGTCGGCCAGATCCAGTGCGGCTTCAAATTTTTCTGAAACAACCGTTTCAATTGCATAGGCGAGAATTGTGGGGGCTTTCATATCCAACAGGGTAGGGTAAACCATGTCTCTTGCATCCGGAACAACAGCGTCGCCAAAACCGATATCCAGCTGCATTGGGATCCTGGTTTTGCCAAGTTTTCCAACAAATTTGAATCTGATACCCGGATATTCAGAGTCAGGTGCCATTGTTTCATGGGTTAATTGGTCAAAATCATACATCATACCATCATCAAAATCTATTTTTCCAATCTCTTGGATCATTTCAGATACAGCTTCTACGTCATTTTGAGTCAAACCTAACAGATCGATATCTCTGGTGGGCCTTGCTTCAGAAAGCTCCATTCCATATATCAAAAGGCCGCCTTTTAGAATAAAATCCCTTTTATGGGATGACTGCGACAGCCGGAAGAGAAATCGCTCCAACCCATAAAGGACCAAAATTTCTTCAAACGGCCTGTCTTTCCTGCGAGCCATTTCCAGCAGTCGATTTCGAACCGATGACACCATATTTGTTATTTTTTTCATGAGACCATAGCCTGGAGGTAAGGGCGGACAAATTTTTCAACTTTACAGATTTTTGCATAATGTACCAGTTCAGATGGGCTTGAATCGCGGCGTTTTAGATATTCTCTGGCGGCTTCAATCGCCACTTCCAGGCCCACGGCTTTTTGCCAGCGAAAACAATCAATTACGGTCTTTGGCGCATCATAGATTTTAACATTTTGGTTCATGATTTTATGAATCGTTATCCCATGGCTGAACATATCGCCACTAAAAAAGAATACCCGCAGTGGAGGGTAGTTTATTTTAGGACTTCTGGCTTTTCTTTCAACTGCCAGCCAAACGTAGTGGGGGATCTGGGTGGTGAGCTCATGAAAAGCCAGGGCGGAGATTAGGCAAATGATTCCATTGGTCACCCTTTTGGCGACTTCGGCAAGGTTGACTTGAGCTGGAATTTCCATATCGGCAAGCTGGTAAAGCCCGCGAGAAATCTGTATAAGAGTCCCTTCGTCACGAAGCCCATATAGTGTTCTTCGGTGGATTCCTTTCTCAAGGGCCTCGCCTGTGCGGATAAGCCCCCCCGTCGCCTCGATAAATTCTATGGCTTTTTCTTT
>JASFGH010000475.1:0-3548 GCA_050123865.1 Desulfobacterales bacterium
AGCAGATCTTCAGGCTTCTTGGTCTTTAGGATTTCCCGGAACTGCCCGCGGTAGTTTTTAATCATGCTGATACCTTCGATCACGACATCATAGACCCGCCATTGACCGCTTTTATTCGACATACGATAAAATATGGGAATCCTTTTGTTGTCCAGGGTAATGATATAGCTTTCAACCTCCACCCGGCCCTTCTTAAGTTCGGTCTCTTTACCGAATTCGATTTTCTCCTGGGTATAGGCCAGAATGCGGTCGGCATAGACATTTTGCAGAATTTGCTCGAAAAGACTGACAAATTCCTTTTGCTGATCCGGTGAAAATTTTTTCCAATCCCGTCCCAGGGTGCGCCTGGACAGCTCATTAAAATCGAATACCTCGTTAATGATCTGCTGGATTTCTACTATTTTGGCATCTCGCGTTAATTGCTTGAAGCTCGGTTCCTTCATGCGAGTCAGCATTTTATTAATCTGCACTTCCACGGTGTCTTTAGCACCTGAGGCCAGGACCTCAAACGGCAATAACAGCATGATCGCCAGCAGGATAACACTCAGTCTGATATATTTTCTACTCATTTGTTTTTCCCCGATTCAAAATAAACAAAAGTCAAATAATTTAAAGCCCATAGCTAAAAGCCTGTGACGCGGTAAGCTAATCTTTTGTTTACAGCCCGGCCTTATTCTTCTGCTGATTCTCCGCTACCGACATCGCCAAAGGCATACTTGCTGACCAGATCCATGATATCGGTGGGCGACTCGGTATCGGTAATGGTATCTCCGTCGGCGAGCAGATCGCCGCCACCGCCGGCATCGATACTGATATATTTATCACCGATCAAGCCCTCCGTCTTGATGGAGGCAATGGCATCATCGTAGATTTCGATACCGTTATTGATTCTTAGCGTCACCACCGCCACCTGGTTTTCCTGATCCATTTTAAAGGATTCCACCCGGCCGATCTCCAGACCGAGCATATTAACGGGGTTGCCGACCCGCAGGCCGCTCACCGAAGTGAACTTGGCAATAAGGGAATAGGCTTTTTCGCCGAAAAAGCCGACATTGCCGAGATTCACCGTCATATAGGCGATGGCGAAAAGGCCAATGACCACAAAAATTCCTACGACTGTTTCCTGGGTATACTTTTTCATTGCGTCTTACCTCCGCGTTCACATTGAAAGCGTGCAATTGGTGTTTGATTAAAACGCGCAAATTCCATTACCGATTCGATTTCGATCTGGGGTTTGCCCTGGGCCAGTCCGGCCTGGATGCTGAATTCAAAATGATTTTCGTCGGGTTTCTCACCCTTCTGCAAGGTCTTAAGATCGGGCAAACCATGTTCACGAAAATCCTTTTTAAAATCCGCCATGATGCGCTCGGCCTCATCCAGATCCGAGTAGGGCAGAACGGTGGCGTATTCATTAATCGTCTGACGGGAGGAAAAGCCCCCGACGGCACCAAAGTGTTTATTGATATAGGAACCCAGGGCCCGGATAATCTCCTGGGCGGCATCGTGTCCCATATGCTCGATGATGGTGTCCAGATCGTCAACGGCAAAGGCCGCCACCGCATACATGGCATCCGGGTGCCGCTTGCTCAAGTCGGTCTGGTAGCGCACCTTGAAATGGCGCTTGGAGTAAAGGCCCGTAATGTCTTCCTGTAAGCTCTCAAGGCTGGTCAGGATCTCTTCACGGAACGGGTGCTCAAACTCTTCAAATTCATCCGGAGGGCCCTGGAAGACAATTTTTTTGCCGTAGAGCGCCAGGATGCGGTTGGAAATAAAATAGACATCTGGAATTTCATGGCTGATCAAAAGAGCGGTAAAACCAAAGCGGCTTTGATATTCGGCCACCATTCCCAAAATCGCATTTTTGCGGATGGGGTCCTGCCCGGTGGTGGGCTCATCAAAAAGCACCAGCGACGGATCGGTCACCAGCGCCCGGGCCAGCGCGGCGCGCTTTTGCATTCCGCCTGACAGCTCAGATGGGTATTTATCGAATACTTCGGTCAGCTCGGTCTGCTCGATGGCCGCCAGGGCCTTTTCGGCAATTTCCTTTTTTTTCATTTTGGTGGTCTGGCGCAGCGGCAGGGATACATTTTCAATGATCGTCAGCGAGTCAAAAAGGGCGTTGTTTTGAAACATATAGCTGATCTGACCGATGTAGGCGTTCCATTCTTTTTTGGTCATTTTATCGATGGGTTTTCCGCGATACAAAATCTGGCCCTCATCGGGTTTGAGCAGCCCGATAATATGCTTAAGGGTCACGCTTTTGCCCGTGCCGCTCAAACCAATTAAGGTCGTAACCTCGCCCTCATAAATTTGAAAGTCGACCTTATCCAGAATGGTGCGCACATCAAAACGTTTGGTTACGCCTTTAAATTCGATAATCGGTTGTTTTTCCATAACTGGTCCTTACAAAATGAATGTCGTTACGACATAATCTGAAATCAAAATCATCACACAGGAAAGCACCACCGCCGAGGTGGTCGACAGGCTGACACTGCGCGCTCCGTAGCTGTCGGTGCGCATATGGGTGAAAAAACCCTGAAAACAGCAGATGGTCACCACCAGAAGGCCGAAGACCAGAGATTTTATTAGCCCACCTGTGATGTCTGACATTTCGGTAGCGGAAACCACCCGATAAAAATAGGCCCCGGAATTCACCCCCAACAACAGGCAGCCGCTGACCCAGCCGCCCAGAATCCCGATCAGATCAAAGAAAGTGGTCAGGATCGGAAAGCTGATGATTGCCGCCGCGATTCTGGGGCTGATCAAAAACCCCACCGGATCGATGCGCATGGTGGACAGGGCATCGATTTGCTCGGATATACGCTGAATGCCGATCTCGGCTGTCATGGCCGAACCGGCCCGGGCGGTGATCATAATCGCGGTTAAAACCGGCCCCATCTCTCTGATCAACGACAGCGCCACAGCAGTGCCCAGCACCCCCACCGAGCCAAATTTGACCAGCACATGGTACAGCTGAAGGCCCAGCACCATGCCGGTAAAAAAACCCACCAGCATGACGATCTGGGCGGATTTGGCTCCGATAAAATAAATCTGCTGGATGATGGCGCTAAACTGCTTGGGATGAAAAATCTGAATAATTGCGCTGAAAAAAAAGATCCCAATAGCGCCCAGGTTGCCGTTGATCCGCAGCGCGCGGGCGCCAAACGGATGAAACAGCCAGGTAAGTGGATTTCCCGGTTTCGGTAAAGCGATCTCGTCGGATGGATTTTGCTCGCTTGAATTTTCTGCAGCCATAGGAATGGTTCCCTCCTAAACCGAAAGACATGATCCGATAGCCATAACGCTAATCAGGGTGTGTGCCTGCACCATTAATTCAAATGATTTTAGCATTCTGTCACTTTTATCATATAAAACTAACGGTGCAAGCATAAAATTCGTTTAACATAAAATTAATTGAGTGCTATTGAACGTATTGGCACCTTTTGAGAATTGCCTTCCAAAAATAGACCCAAAAAAAAACGGGATTCTTCAATCCAACTTTCAAAAAACAGGGTTCAAGATCGGTAAGGGTATATCTTAGACGAAGT
>JASFGH010000476.1:0-3548 GCA_050123865.1 Desulfobacterales bacterium
CAAATGGCTATATTTTAAAGACAAGGCTCCCAACCTGAAGAAGGTGATTGTCTGGGACATGGAGGGCCTGCGCCAGTTTAAAGACCCGATGGTCATGACGTTTGAAGAACTGATCGATATGGGGCGTCGGGCAGCGGATGACGATCCGGAAATCTTCCTAAAACGCATCAACGCGATTGAACCGGAAGACCTATCGGTACTGATTTACACCTCGGGTACAACCGGACCGCCCAAAGGCGCCATGCTCAGCCATCGCAACTGTCTGTGGATGGGTCATGCCATCACCACTGACAATCCCATGAGCGCTAAAGATGAAATCATGTCGTTTTTGCCGCTGTGTCATATTTTCGAGCAGCTGTTTACGGTACTGGGCCATATTACCTGCGGACATATCGTCAATTTCATTGAAAGCCCGGATACCGTGGCCGAGAATATGATGGAGATATCCCCCACCGTAGGGCATGCGGTGCCGCGCATCTGGGAGAAATATTTTTCTGCAATCCAGATCCGGATGTCAGATGCCACCTGGTTTAAGCGATTAGTGTTTTATCTGTCGCTGAAAATTGGGAATAAACGTGCCGCGCTGAAGATGAATTTCAAAGCGGTGCCCTTTTATTTAGAGACGCTGTACCAGCTGGCTTATTTTGTTGTATTTCGCAAGCTCAAAGAGCGCATGGGCTTTGATCGCCTGCGCGTTGCCATTTCCGGTGCGGCACCGATCGCTCCGGAAATCCTGCATTTTTATCAATCCATCGGCGTGAACCTGGTTGAAGGCTATGGCCAGACCGAGGGCACGGGGGTGACCACCGTTTCACGGATCGGGCGCGTAAAATTTGGCTCCGTCGGTCCGCCGCTGACCGGCCTTAAAGTCAAAATTGCCGATGACGGTGAGATATTGGTTAAGTCTCCGGGTGTTTTTAAAGGATACTTCAAGAATCCGCAGGCGACAGCCGAGACAGTAGTCGATGGCTGGCTGCATTCCGGGGATGTGGGCGAGCTGGATGAAGATGGTTTTTTAAAGATCACCGATCGCAAGAAAGATATTATTGTTACGGCCGGCGGCAAAAACATCACACCTCAATATATCGAGAACAAGCTCAAGGCCAGCATCTATATCAATGACGCGGTTGTGATCGGCGACCGGCGCAAATATTTAACGTGCCTGATCATGATCGATGAAGACAATGTGGTTAAATACGCCCAGGATCATAAAATTCAATTTTCAACCTACAAAGACCTGACCCGGGATGCGGACATCAAAAAATTGATCGAAGGTGAAGTCAAAGCCGTCAACGAGACTCTGGCCCGGGTTGAACAGGTCAAAAAATTTTGCATCCTGCCCAAAAAGCTGTATGAGGAAGACGGCGAAGTCACCCCCACTATGAAGGTCAAACGCAAGTTCGTCAACGAAGCCTTTTCCGATTTGATTAATTCAATGTATTGAGCAGTGGCCATTTCAAAACCCCTTTGTCGCTGGTTAAGGACTTTTGTAAAGCGCTAAGCTCGCTTCGATAAATCTTGAAAACTCGGGCCACTGCTCTCAAACAGTTCAAGATTTTACGCTCCACTTCGCTAAACGCTTTTCAAACAAAAGTCCTTAAAATTAGCCTTAAAGAGGTTTTGAAATGGCCTTTGCTCACGGACGATCTCTTGAACGGCAACACCGGCAAACGGGCTAACGGGCAACGGGCTCAACCTGTAGTATTCGAGTATTTTACGCAGGGGCAGGGGAAAAAGGGGGCCCCTGGCCCTGCCTGCAACAAAGTCCTTGGGAGTTAGATGCATTACTGAGATAGCTTCAAATTAAATGCATTCATGACACCATGACAGCTGCATGCCGTACTGAGCAACACCGCCCCTTGTGAGGCCTCGACGCGGTTCAAGGTCTCAAACAAAGCACGGGGTGTATATCCACCCACCCCGGCTGCCAGTTGATGGCTGTGGATGGCAACGGATTGAAAATCATTTTGCTGAATTGATCCTAAAAATTCATGCAGAATCATCGACCGTGGTTTGCCGGTGTAGGTGCAGATGTCATCCGGCTCGGCGCAGCTTGCGGGACATTGAAAATCGGCGATACTTAAAAAGAGCTGTCCGGTTTCTCCCTGGATGGGGTTTGGAAGTGCCTTGACCAAATCTTGCGGTATGACGATCCTCTCTATGGCGTACTTGGCCGATATTTTGGCCTTGATCCATTCATAGGCCAGGTGCAAAGGAACGGCGGGCACAATCCAGTCCGGAAAATGCGCGCTCGTTAAATTGCGTTCAAGAAATTGAATAGCGTCCGAGCAAACAACCTCAAACCCCAGCCGCTCCAATTGCCTGCAAACGGTACTTTGTTCTTCGACGATCGTTACCTTATTTGAGGGATCTGTTTTGCTGAGTGCTTTGGCCGCTCTGAGACCAAATTTTCCGCCACCGATGATCCAAAGGTTATCCACGGATGTATGTCCTGTTATTTCTGTGAACCGTCACTTTGCTTTCTAAGCATGGCGATCGGTTTGGCCATATCCAGGATATGGCCGGTCAGCATCTTTAGTTGATCCCCGGGGACACCTATCATCAGGTCACATGGGTCCACCGAAGATTTAAGCCTGCACCCCAGCCCCAAAAACGTGATGTTGGGCACCCCTTCCAGAATGGGCAGGGCAGTAATATCGGCACAGCCTCCCAACGCCCCTCCGGACTGGGGCAGCTCCATGCGGCCGCCTTTTTCATAATTCAAGGCGTACAGCAGCCACATCACCTGTTCGCTGTTGGCGGTGAAAATGACCACCTGCGGATGCTGCTTGAAATAGGACAGCGGTGCGATGAGCGCCGCCCGGGTTTTGCCTTTTTCCAGGTACGATGATTTCAAAATCGTTTCAGCCGAAGCTTCCTCTGATTCAAAGAGTCCCACACCGTACTTTTCCAGAATCCCGTCATCCAGGTAGGCTTCCATATCTTTTTCCATTCCCAGAACCGAGGTCCCGAGTTTGCAGCCCATTTGCTCCTTTTTTAAAAGCAGCACTTCACCTTCACCGGCGGCTACCAGCGCATGGCAATAGCTTTTATATTCTTTTTGCGTAATGGGCACCTCGGCTGGCAGTGAATCCGTTTCCCGGTAAAGCGTGACGCCTACCGGCTCATATTGCAGGGACAGACTTTTAACCAGGTTTTGAGAGATATTTTCAAAATCATTCATATGATCTTCCTTATAATTTTAGGATGAGTTAAACTGACCCCAATGGCATTTACCAGAAATACAGCTCATAGACAACCGCCTTCTTTTATCCTTCGGGTTTCCGATTTTCCGTTCGCATGTCCCGGGTTAAGCAGCAAGACGTGGATGCTATCAAACTTGACACAAAATAACGAAATGCGTATTAATGAGCTGAGCCATCTGCCGTTGTAAGCAACGCGATTATCTGATAGCTTTCTGGCCGTCGATTCACGAATACTTTCAATTTCCATAAAATGGGAGACAGGTCCCATGGGAACAGAAATGCAGTCACCCCCGCCGGAAGATACCCGTCGGGTTGAAACCACCAAAATATTAAAGCGCCAAT
>JASFGH010000477.1:0-3545 GCA_050123865.1 Desulfobacterales bacterium
GGTTTATCGGTCTGGGGCGATCTGTTTTCGAAATTTTTGACGAAAACCTGATGCGGCACACCGTTGATCAGATCACTGAAAAATTAAAAAGAAACGAACCGAATGTGGTCACCCATTTCGTCTCCCCGGGGGCCGAAAATACCTTGCTTCGCGTCGAGGCGGTGCCGGTCCTGGATTACCGCAAACATTATTCCGGTGTAATTTTGATCCTTGTGGATATTACCCAGCAGCTCGAATCTCAAAATTTTTTGCATCTCACCTTACAGTCCTTTACGCGCGGCATTCGGGCTTCATTTGCCGGTATCCGCTCGGCGATTGAAACCATATTGGACTACCCGGACATGGATCTCAATCGCCTGGAAACACTCAAGCAGATTATTCATAAAGAGTCGCTGAACATCGGCAACATTCTGGAGCGCGACCCAACACTGTCGTCCCAGCCCATGTTCAATCAGTGGCCGCTGACTCGGGTTGCGGTGAGCGACCTGTTTGAAATGCTGCAGGTGCGCTGTCACCAAAGCCTAAAGCTCCGGATTTTAAGAGAGAATCTGTCCACCGAGCATACGGTCAGTGTCGATCATTCTTCCTTCCTGCAGGCTTCATTGTTCGTCATTCAGCAGATCCAGGCCACCGCCGGCGTGACTGAAATTACCTGTCGTTTGACTGAGTTGAGGCGTTTTGTCGGCCTGGATTTGCTCTGGTCGGGTCAGCCGATAAAGGCAGATGTAATGAAGAGCTGGGAAACCCGGCCGCTGATGTTTGAAAAAGAGGGCCTTTCGTTAACGCTCAGGCAAGTCATTGATCACCATAACGGTGAAATCGGCATATATGCCTCCAAGCGTCTGAAAAATATGTTTTATGTGCGTTTTTTTCTGCCAGTTCCTTACCTGATGCGGCCCGAAAAAGCCCGATCGTTAACGATCATACCGGAAAGCCGCCCTGAGTTTTATGATTTTGATATGTTTTTGCAGGTGGTGGAACAACCGGAGCTGCAGAACCGCAATCTGTCAAAGCTGACCTTCACGGTGTTCGATCTGGAAACCACCGGTTTGAACCCCACCGAGGGCGATGAGATCATCTCGGTTGGAGCTGTTCGTATCGTCAATGGCCGCTTATTGCAAAGTGAACGTTTCGAACAACTGGTGGACCCACGGCGTTCGGTGCCCTGGACTTCGGTGAGGATACATGGCATTCACCCCGAGATGTTAGAGGGAATGCCGACCATCGATGAAGTGCTGCCGATGTTTTATGATTTTGCAAAAGACACCATTCTGGTGGCTCACAACGCGGCTTTTGATATGCGTTTTTTGCAATTAAAGGAGGCGCAAACCGGGGTGTGCTTTGTGAATCCGGTGCTGGATACATTATTACTGTCAGCGGTTGTCCATCCGTCCCATGAAGACCATAATCTGGAAGCGATTGCCAAACGATTGGGGGTCCAGATCCTGGCGCGGCATACCGCCATGGGCGATGCCGTGGCGACCGGTGAAATGTTTCTTAAATTTTTACCGTTGCTGTCGCAGCAGAAAATTTTTACCCTCAAGCAGGCTTTGGCGGCTTCCCAGAAAACATTTTATGCAAGACAGAAATTCTAAATCACTCGCTACTGGCTCCTGGAAACAGGCCATAAGCTATGGACTAAAGGCTATTTGAATCCGGTGTCTTTAATTTTGAGTAACGTAATTTGCTAAAGACTACCTAAGGAAATTACCACTTGAAGCGATCTTAAAAATAGTAGATCACGCTTAAGGGCAAGGCGCGAACCGATTCAAAAGTGGAGCATACACGTCAGTATTCGAGCATTTTGAATCGGTTCGCAACACAGCCATTGAGCTTTAGATGCATTTTTGAGATCGCTTCTAAGAGGTGAGGGCGGTTTCGCGGGAAGTAGGCAGTGTAAATGAAAAAGTGGATCCCACGCCGGGCTCACTTTTGACCCATATTTTCCCATGATGGAACTCAATGATGCGCTTGCTGATGGTCAGGCCGATGCCCGTTCCGTATGGCCGGCCCTTTGAGGGATCTTTTATCTGTTGAAATTTTTCAAATATTTTATCCTGGTCCCGGCTTCGGATGCCAATGCCATTGTCCTGGACATCGACCTGCACCTGCTGATCACTGGCGGTCAAGCGAATGGTTATTTTCCCGCGATCGGAGTCACAAAATTTGACGGCATTTGACATCAGGTTCACCATGACCTGTACCAGCCGGTCGCGATCACCGGAAACGAGAGGAGAGCTTTCGGTCAATTCATAGTCGATGGTGATGTTTTTGTCTTCAACCAGTTGACGGGTGCTGGCAACCGCGTCCTGTATGACTTCTTTGATATCGGTAGCAATGATGACCCAATCCATCTGGGCGGATTCGATTTTTTCATAATCCAGCACCTGGTTGATCAGACGGGTCAAGCGCTCGCTTTCTTTAATGATGATACCGGTAAAGCTCTTGTGTTGATCTGCGCCAATATCCGGATTGGTATGCAGGATTTCAGCCAGGGAACGAACCGAAGTCAGCGGGGTACGCAACTCATGGGTCACGGTTGAGATAAATTCGTCTTTGAGACGGTCCAGGTCCTTGAGGCGGCGATTGGCTTCCTGAAGCTCAGCGGTAGCCTTCTCAAGTTCCCGGCTGTAGGCAATCACCTGCCGGGTTTCATCGAGGATGTTCAAGACTTCCTCGATACCCAGGGATTCCTCTTTGACAACTGAGGCGACCATGACTCGGGCGGATGCCGAACCAATGGCGCCGGCCAGCAATCTTTCAGCATAGCTGACCAGGTTTGCATCGGCGGTTACCAGATAATTCCAGCTGAGTTTGCGTTTATCGGCGTAGTCGGCCAGCGCCTCATCGGTGCGCTTTCGGCCCAAAAAGCGTATCAACAGGGATTTAAGGTCCGGTAAATGTGCGGTTCCGCGCCAGAAATGGGATTGACTGGCTTCACCGGAATATCTGAAAACATCAACAAACAGTGCGGCCTGGGTATGCTCGAGGGTGCGCGGGCGGCTGAATATCGACACCCCGATATAGGTACTGGTATTGACGAGCAGACTCCAGAAAGCCGCGTGGGATATGCGATTGAAGCCCTGTAGGCCAAATAATTCAAACGGCTTGAGCAGCTCGATGCCCAGAAGCCCCTGGGAGATGAAATCCTCGGAGATGATGCCGGCCGGCACCAGTTGTGGCAGGAAGAGGGTGTAAATCCAGACTGCGAATCCAGCCAGCAAGCCGCAGATCGCACCGCTGCGGCTGCCACCTTTCCAAAAGATGCCGCCCAGCAGAGCTGGTGCAAACTGGGCCACTGCCACAAATGACACCAGGCCTATGGAGACCAGGGCAAGGATATAACCAATGGTGCGAAAATAAGCATAACCGAGCAATAAAACTAAAACGATACTGCACCTGCGGATCGTCAGCAGCAAGCCGCTGTAATCCTGACGCAGACCCATCTCTTCAATGGGCAACCGCAGCAAAACCGGCATAACCAGATCGTTGCATATCATGGTGCTCAGGGCAATGGTTTCGACAATGACCATGCCGGTTGCAGC
>JASFGH010000478.1:0-3543 GCA_050123865.1 Desulfobacterales bacterium
GTCGTCCAGGGCGCCGACCGTCAAGCCCGGCGTGCCCTGTTCGACTAAAAAAGCGCTGATTCCGCGGTGGCGTTTTGCCTCATCAGTTTTAGCGGTGACGATAATAAGGCCGGCATTTTTGCCGGTGGTCGTAAATCTTTTGGTGCCGTTTAGAATGTAGCTGTCGCCCTCAAACTCGGCTTTGGTGGTTTGCCGGGCCGGATCAGAGCCAGCATTGGGCTCGGTCAGGGCGAAGGCGCCGATAATCTCTCCGCTTGCCAGCCGGGTCAGATATTGATTCTTTTGATCCTCGGTGCCGTAGCGCAGGATACTTTCACAGACAATGGAGTTATGGACCGACATGACCACCGCCGTCGAAGCACAGGCGTAGGCCACTTCGGAAAGCGCCAGGACATAGCTGACTGAATCCGCACCGGAGCCGCCATATTCGGGGGGGACCATCATCCCCATCAGTCCCAATTCCCCCAGTTTTTTTAAGTTGTCGCCCGGAAATTCTTTGGTCTTATCGCGCTCCATGGCCTTGGGCGCAAACTCAGCTCGGGCCAGATCCCGTACCATCGATTGAATCATGAGTTGTTCTTCGGTTAGTTTAAATGACATGTTTTTCCTCCAACATGGCCCTTTCTTTTAGCACTGGAAAAACCTTCAACACGCCTCTTGTTTTCTTTTCCGGCTACTTGTGCTGGCTTCTCGCTTCGACTCGGCTGCCTTCGACATGATTTCAGGCCGAATGTAGCTCACAGCAGGCTGGCAAAAGTCTGACCAATAAAAAAGACAGCATTCCTTCCGTGCGAGCCGCCAACAGCCAGTTATCAGCAGCGAGCTAAGGTGAATAAATCACAACCAGCAACTCGGCTGATTCATCACTGACGTTTGTCATTTTGTGGCGAATACCGGAATTAAAATGCAGCGAGTCGCCTTTATCCAGCACATTGATATGCTCTCCGACAACAACCTCGATTTTACCCGTCAGTACATAGACAAATTCTTCACCTTCGTGGTGGTAACCGACACCCTTGTGATCCTGCAGAGGCTCGACGGTGACCAAAAAGGCTTTGAGATGTTTGTTTTCCGCGCCGGGCGTCAGGGTGGTGTAGGCGTAATTTTCCGTCCGCTTGGTATGCGCCTTAATGCGGCTTTCCAGTTTGGATTCCGGCTCTTTGAGCAGGGCACCCGAGTCAATTTCCAGTGCCCTGGAAATTTGCAGCAAAGCCCCCACCGGGGGAATGGCCTTGCCGGTCTCAATTTCCTTCAGATAGTCGGTGGAAAAGCCGGTTTCGTTTGCCAGCTGATCGAGATTCATTTTTTTGCCCGTGCGGGCCTTTTTTATTTTCTGGCCGACAGGCACGCGTTTTCTGACCTTTCTTCGCGGCATCTTCCCTCCAATCAATTCCGTTGCACTCTTTTACAAACTCAGCGAGTGCTGGAGTGATAGCAAATTTTAATAACAAAAATTAATCATTAACTCGAATTTTTGTTTAACTCAATACGCCACTAAATAGAATCAACATTCCTTTTGAAGCGGTTTATTACACAACCCTCGAGCAAAAGATGGGGTTTTGAAGCCACTTTTAGTAGTCGTAGAAGCCTTTACCCGTCTTCCTCCCCAACCATCCGGCTTCGACGTATTTGCGCAGCAGCGGGCAGGGACGATATTTGGAGTCCTTGAAACCGTGGTACAGGGTTTCCATTATGGCCAGGCAGGTGTCCAGCCCGATGAGATCTGCCAGAGCCAATGGGCCCATGGGGTGATTCATTCCCAGTTTCATGACCGTATCAATATCTTGGCGATTGCCGACTCCATGGTAGAGGCAGTAAACGGCTTCATTGATCATCGGCAGTAAAATTCGATTGGCGATAAAGCCGGGGTAATCGTTTGATTTAGCCGGTGCTTTGCCGAATTTTTCAGCCAGCTCCCAGGTGACCTGAAACGTCTCATCCGAGGTGGCAATGCCGGGGATGACTTCTACCAGTTTCATGACAGGGACCGGGTTCATAAAGTGCATGCCGATGACCTTTTCGGGCCGGCGGGTCTGGGCGGCGATCCGACCGATCGGAATGGATGAGGTGTTGGTGGCCAGAATGACCTGATCTCTGCAGATCGCATCCAGTTCTTTAAACAGCTGATATTTGATTTCTTCATTTTCTGTGGCGGCCTCGACGACATAATCTGCCGATGCCATATCCGCCAAACTCACACTGCTCTTAATGCGGCCTAGAATTGCGCTTTTGTCATCTTCTGACATTTTGCCCTTATCCACGCCGCGGCTCAGGATCTTGGAAATGCCATCGAAGCCTTTTTCGACAAATTCTGTCTGAATGTCGTTCATGATGACATCCAGACCACTCATCGCCGCAACCTGGGCAATTCCAGCGCCCATCTGACCGGCACCCACAATGCCAAACGTCTTCGTCTCCATCAGTCCCTCCTATCGCGAACTTATTCATCATCTAATGTATCCAAAATTTATGGCTGCAAAATTCTAAATCCGAAAACCGAAATCCGAAACAAATACGAAATTCAAAGACCAAAATTCAAAACTATTTTTCATATTCGGATTTAATATTTAAAAATTGTTTCGTATTTCGAAATTCGTGCTTCGGATTTTATCATTGCATGTAAAGACGACTTACTGAAGCCAAAACTTGAATTTCATTAAGCCCTTTTCTACCTCTTAAGAATCATGGCTACTGCCTCGCCGCCGCCCAGGCACAAAGAGGCCAGCCCCGTCTTTTTATTCTGTTTGATCATTTCATGTAACAGCGTCACCAGTACGCGGCCGCCGCTGGCACCAATGGGATGGCCCAGGGCCACGCTACCGCCGTTGACATTGACTTTTGCCGGGTCCAGATCGAGCTCTCTTAACACGGCCACCGTAGATCCACTGAAGGCTTCATTGACCTCGAACAAATCAACCGCATCCTGGGATATGCCTTCCTTTTTCAGGACTTTGGGAATGGCCAAAATGGGCGCCACCAGAACATACTTCATTTCCAGTCCGGCCGAAGCCTGGGCGCCGATGGTGGCCAAAACCTCGCAGCCCAACTCGGTGGCTTTTTCGCGGGACATCACCACCACGGCGGCGGCCCCGTCGCTGATGATGGAGGCATTGCCGGCGGTGGCTCTGCCGTTCTTTTGAAAAGCCGGCGGCATCTTCGCTAATATTTCATAACTCGTCTCCCGCGGGCATTCATCCTGTTCAAAGACAACCGGATCGCCTTTGCGCCGGGGGATCTCCACCGGCATGATTTCGTCTTTGAATTTTCCAGTACTGATCGCTTCCAGTGTTCGGCGATAGGACTCAGCCGCATAGCGATCCTGATCTTCACGGCTGACATCGTACTTTTCAGAGCACAGATCGTTGGATATGCCCATATGAAAATCGTTGACGATATCCCATAAACCGTCATGCACCATGTGGTCCTGTAACTTTCCCGGACCCATGCGATAGCCGAAGCGGGCCTTTTCCAGGAAATAGGGGGCCATACTCATATTTTCCATGCCCCCGGCCACAACGATGTCTGCATCTCCGGTCTGAATGG
>JASFGH010000479.1:0-3542 GCA_050123865.1 Desulfobacterales bacterium
CATAGTCTAAAAATTGCCACTTGCACCCACCGCAAAAACCGCTGTATACACAGGGCGGATCGATACGGTTGGAAGAGGCGTTTAACAGCTCCAGTACCCGCGCTTCAGCATGCTTTTTTCTTTTGCGCGTGATGCGGATCAATACCTGGTCACCGGGCACAGCCTGGTCCACAAATACGGCCAGGCCATTTATTCGCACCAGTCCTTTTCCGCCATAAGCGATATCGCTGATTTGAACTTCGAGTGATTGCCCCTTCTTGATATTCACAGGGTGGTAAGTCCTTGATTCAGGCGCAGGCTCAATCAGCCGAATCATTCATGTTAAATATAGGAATAATAATTTATTTAATTGTAAATATTATAAATATTGTTTTTCAACCATTAGTAAAATATCACCTCTATCTGCACCTGGCCCCATCAAAGCATATGGCAGTTATCCAAGAAATTCAATTTTTATCAGACACATTCTGGTTGAAAGGTTATTTGCATTTGCCACCGGTCGTCAACCCCCCATTCGTTATTGGTTCTCACGGACTGTTTAGCAATAAAGACTCGCCCAAACAAATTGCACTTGCAAAGCACTGCAGCCAGCGCCGGATAGCCTATTTCCGCTTTGATCACCGGGGCTGCGGTGAAAGCATGGCGCCCTTAAATGAGGTCACATCATTAAAAGCGCGCTGCACCGATCTAAAAGCGGCCGCAAAAATGCTAACGTCCCGAGGCGACCTGGGCACACAAATGGGGCTTTTTGGCAGCAGCATGGGCGGCAGTGTCTGTCTGTCTGTAGCCCGTGAGCTGGCAGCCTGTGCAGTTGTCACCTGGGCCGCTCCAATTCGGAGTACCGATCTCATTGAACAACAGGATCCGGCGACCGCCGGTTCAAAATCACCGTTTGAAAAACATCCTTTTGATATTTCATCTGCCATCACCGGTCTGCGTAACATTCTCATTGTCCACGGAGATGCCGATCAAACCGTTCCCATTGCCCATGCTCAGGAAATTTCGGCGCGCGCAAGAGATCCTAAAAATCTGGTCGTATTTTCCCAGAGCGACCATCGCATGCGCCATCCCGCTGATCAACAGGCATTTGTGCAGGAGGCTGTCAGGTGGTTTCAGACGTTTATGACGTCATGTAAAGTATAAAGTATTACTTTTATTTTATATTTTTATTATTATAATTTATTAATTTTCCATTGTAAATAATCTGCTCGATCGAATCGCAACCGGCATCGAGCGCTATTTTAACCGGTGCTTTGCCATTGGCGTGCACCATGGTCTTAAAACCACGTTGCCGCCCCCCCCTGACAGCAGCCGTCATTTCGTCCATGTCAAATTGCCGAGCCGTTTCTTTACCGAAAACCGTTAAGCTGTTCAAACCGGAATACACGATTTTGATATGGGTTCTAAAAACGCGGCGGGCCAACACCCAGCAGTTCGCGGCGCAACACGTCCAGCGCAGCTGCCGCAAACATCTGCTTGTGCATGCTGCGGCTGCCAAACCAAAAATGAAACCGATGACCGGTGGTCCCGCTAGGCGTTGCCAATCCAATACAAACGGTGCCGACGGGTTTGGCTTCAGTGCCGCCGGTGGGGCCGGCGATGCCGCTGGTGGACAAACCATAGGTTGCAGCGGAAATATCCCGGGCGCCCCGGGCCATTTCAATCGCGGTTTCCTCATGAACGGCACCGCGTCGCTTGAGGGTTTCTGGCGCTACCTTTAATATATCGATCTTGGCCTGATTCGAATAGGTGACGCCGGAAAAGACAAAATATTCAGAGCTACCGGATACACTGGTTAAGCGGTCGGCGATTAAACCGCCGGTACAGCTTTCGGCCAGCGCCGCAGTTGCCTGTTTTTCTTTAAGCAGCTGACCCACTACTTTTTCAATGGGATCCCCCTGTTGTGAAATCACCATAGCACCCATTTTATCAGACACCCAGTCGGCCGCCATCGCCAAATTTTTGGTCAAGTGGTCTTTTGCAGCACCCCTGGCATACAGTTTCACCTCAATTAAGGGAAATTGCACCTGCAACCCCAAAGAAATTTGTGGAAATGCTTTATTAAATTCGGCCAGTCGCTCAGAGGTCCGGGATTCGGTCAACCCGAATGTCGTCAGGGTCTGGTTGAGGAAAAATAGACGGTTGTTACCCATACGTTTGACGATTTGCGGCAGGACGACATCCGCCAGCATCCGGCGCATTTCAGCCGGTACGCCCGGAAGGCAAAAAAAATGGCAGCCACCGATTTTCAGGCCAAATCCTGGTGCTGTCCCGACCAGGTTGCGGATACATTGTGCACCTGCCGGCAAATATGCCTGTTTGCGACTTGCAGCGTTCATGGTCCGCTGACGGGCTGTAAAAAAAGCTTCGACCGAATGAAGTGCGGATTGATCCAGAACAAGCTTAACCCCTGCTGCTTTAGCAGCGGCCTCGGCTGTCAGGTCATCTGACGTCGGACCCAATCCGCCGGTAACAATGGCAACATCTGCCCGGTTACCGATTTCTGAAAATACGGTGCTTAAAAAACCCAGATCATCACCGATACATGTGTGCCGGGTAACCGCGACACCATTTTCCTCCAGCCTGTCAGCAATATAGGCAGAGTTGCTGTCGATGATTGCACCTGTTCGGATTTCTTCACCGGTCGCCACGATTTCGGCATTCATCGCTACTGTTTCCTCTGCATTTTCCATAATTATAAATATACATAGCTTCTATTTGGGTGGTGCCAGCATAAACACTGACGGCGGCACCTCAACGTTGACCCAGTATCGGTGAATATCAAGCAGGAAATCGATCCCGTCATCGCCGGAGAGCCTTAACCGCTGCGGCACCTCAAAGCCATCGACCTGCTGGATGCTTTCGACTTCAGCGCGATATCGCAACGAACCGGATCGGTGGTATACCTCAACCCGCTGAATCCGGGACAGGGTGGCATCATAAAATATTTTTTGCTGAATTCCCCACCAGCTATCCGTCAAAATCAAAGCAAATGGCTGATCTGATATTTCCTGAATGAATTCGACCGAATCGAATTCCGGCAGTGGAATGCGGCCGCTCAGTAAGGCGATAACATCACTGATGGAGATAGGGATCGATATGAGCCTTTTTAAGTCCGGGTTGCTGGTCGCCCTTTTTCTGAATCGGGTCTCCTGGCCCTGGACTTCCAGGTAGTAAAGCCAGCGACCATCAGCAGCTAGTTTAACTGCCGGGTAGCCAGAAATCAGTACCGCGATGCTGAATTTTACCGGCTTTTCTCCGATCCAGGCGACCCGCTGGTCAAATTGAGTGCGGCCATTTTGCCTGATGGTGATGTTGCCGATCCCCTTGAAATTGAAAAGCGCCTCATTTCGGGCTTTGAGGGCTGAAAGCAAATCCCGGACCTGAGCGGTCCGTTCGACGGGGGTCACCGTCAACTCCCTGGCGGGTTTAAGCGCAGCACAGCTCGATAATAAACAGGCAATGGCGAATGCGGGAATGATCCGATACCAATTCATACCGGCTATGAACCGTTGGTCGTAATTTCGCGAATCTTTTGTTCG
>JASFGH010000480.1:0-3540 GCA_050123865.1 Desulfobacterales bacterium
CGGGCTCATATGTTTTTCACCCTTTGGCTGGGCGTCGGAACCCGCACAAGTTTGCAAAAAAGAAATCCCTGAGATTACGTTTAAAAACCTTTCACCGCCTTACAAGGATTACGCCTATTTCCAAAATCATGAGTTTTTTCCTTTTCAACACCAGTCAGCGTCATTCAGCTTGGTTAACGCCTGGTGGCTGGCCGAAGCCGCTACACTCGTTTATGCCGACGAAGCATATGCCAAACAGCGATTCAGCGCGGCCGGACTGAAGCGTTTAAAATTCTTCAACAAGCTCAGCACCCAATGCTTCATCGCCAGCAACGCTCAATTCGCTATCGTTGCATTCCGTGGCAGTGAGGGCTGGAAGCTGAACGAGCGTTTCGATCCCATGCAGATCGTTGCCGACTGGGCAACCGATTTCGATATTCGGCTGTCGGATTGGGTCCGGGGGGGGCGAGTCCACCGTGGTTTCCGAGACGCATTGGAAGAAGTCTGGGCCGACATTTTTCCCTACATGAAAAACCTGAAGGATGAGGGCTGCAAAATATGGTTTACCGGCCACAGCCTGGGAGCCGCCCTTGCAACCCTTGCTGCAGATCGATTCCAGCATGTTCAAGGGCTGTACACCTTTGGTTCACCCCGGGTGGGAGATCAAAAGTTTCAAGAAAATTTCAAATTGCGGGCTTATCGAGTGGTTAACGGAGACGACATCGTATCCCGGGTACCGCCGGCCGGCTTATACCGCCATGTTGGCGAGCTCAAATTGATCGACCGCAAAGACAGCATTCATGATGGGCCTGCCGCAATGGAAGTGACGAATGCTTCCTGTCGCAATAACTCGGATGCTGCCGGCGGTTTGAAAGAAAACAAAAAGTCTGATTTGTCGCAGCTTATCCCCGATTCGATCCGGGACCATGTTCCTTTGCTCTATGCTATTTTTCTCTGGAACAGCCTGGTAAAGAAAAAAGTTGCTGTCAATGAGTTGGAGACCGATCTTGACAGGAGCTCAGCTGCCGGGCGCTGAGTACAACACCGGCCGGTTCGGCAGGCTTTTTGTAGGATTCAGCCCTTTGGGGGTAATCTTAATTATACGGATTTGTCTGTCATGGGGATTAATAAACCTTGACGATGAATTCCGACAGGCCGTTCTGAATGGAGTTGATGCAAAGCGCCCGCTGGGCCTTACCGTCCGGTCCGATGGTAATGTTACCCGCAAGGCCCGTAAAATTTTCAGTTGAACGGATCTGATGGTTGAGGCACTGCCTGTCTGCGGGATCTGTGCATCGGTTCATTGCGTCGAGCAACAGGGCATATCCTTCTAAGCCGAGCAGCGAATACGTAGTTGATGCGACCCGCTGCTTACCTTTATACATATCGTTATAGGCATCTCTTGCCTTTTCACCGAAAGGGGTTACAGGCATTCCGTGTGCGAAAAAATCAATCGACAGCATGCCGTCTAGCAGGTGTAATTCATCCTTATGCTGTGTAAGCATGGTGGATATTAATCCATCGCTTCCCATCATCCGGGGTTTCCAGTTCAGGTCCCGTACTTCCTTGATAATGCGGAGCACATCTTTTGCGCCGATTGGAAGATAAAGCAGTTCCGGCATTTGATTGTGCACCCTTTTAATCTTTTCGGACAGATCAGCGGTTTCTTCTGCCAAATGTATCGTATCTGTAATTTCACCGCCGATGGATTTAAACTTACTTTCAAATTTAGTAGCCAGGTCGTTGGAATAAGCGCTGCGTGGGTTGAGGAATACTGCCACTTTGTCGATGAGCAGTTCGTCTCTGGCAAACAGCGCTGCAGTGGTCCCCTGAAAATGGTCGTCGAAACAAATCTGGCTGATAAAACCATTGTGCGCGGTGATATCTGCATGGGTGGCGATGGCCGCCAGAATGGGTGTTTTATAGTCATCGGCAACTTTTGCCATGGCCAAAACCGGATCGCTGGTCGAAAACGTAATGATTGCTGAAATCATATTTTTTTGGACCAAATTTTTCAGCGATTGGACTGTCAAAGCAGGATCGTTCCTGTCGTCTTCTGCAACCAGCTCGATGCGGTCGCCATTTTGAAGGTAAGGCTGCATTCGCATGGCGAATTGCATCCCTCTCAGACCTTCCTTGCCTTTGATATCGTCGGGACCGCTGAGCGGTCCAATGATGCCAATCTTTATGGTTTTGCCGGAGGGGTTTATTACCGGTTTCTGTTCGCATCCGCCCAGCCAGAAGACAACGGATAAGAGGATTGAAAGATGGATTAAATTTTTCATGGCAACCTTACGGGATGTAAAATGTATTGATTCGAATGATCAGTTTCTGGCTAAAATTGGCCTGAATTTTCTTTTTAAACGCATTGAGGTCTTCGCGGTTGAGCGGCTCCCGGGCCAATATGTCCATTAGGATTATGCGTTTATCTCCGCGCCGGAATAAGGATGCATTTCGAATGATCAGATATTTTTCATTTACTAAAAAGCGTTCATGCTGCCAGCTTTTTTCGAATACGCGGTCATCCACGATGCGGGCGTAGGATAAATAGAGCGGAATCGAAATCAGTATCAAAAAGATAAATACGACCGCAAGACTGCGCTTGCTGCGTACCACCGCAGAATAACCCAGCACCCGGAAGGTAAATATGGCAGCGATAATTATGCCGACCAGATTGGTCGAAAAGAGCAGGTAGGCCTGGTAAAAGAAATGGAAATCCCATCGCCCGATGCCGATTCCGGCAACCGCCAGGGGCGGCACCAATGCCACGGCAATCGCCACGCCGGCCAGGCTCTGAATAATCTCTTTGAACGACTTGGAGTAGGCTGCGGCGATCCCCGAAATAATGGCGACGCCAAGATCCAGCAAAGTCGGATTCAGCCGGGCCAGCATTTCTTCCGTAATGGGTTTGTCGGGAAACAAAAACGTGATCAGTGCTGATGAAAGCAAGGCGATGATAATGCCAATCACGATTTTCCCGATCGAGTTTTTAAAAAGATCGATATTGCCTCGAAGTATGCCCATGGCCAGAGAAACGATGGGTGTCATCAGGGGCGCCAGTAACATGGCGCCAATGATCACAGAGGCGCTGTTTAAATAAAGCCCGACTGTAGCCAGCATGGTGCTGAGCACCATTAGAACCAGATAGATACTGTTGATTCTTGCATCTTCGCGCAGCGCCGGGAACAGGTCCTGGAAACGCTCTTCGGAGGCGTAGGAGAAAAAAGGGATTCTCTTATGCCGCTTGGCTTTGAGAAGTTCATTTTCTCGTGGGAGATTGTCGATGTCAATTATTTCTCCGGCACCCGCAGCGCCCACGCCTTCATCCTGTAAACTTTTCCCGACATTGACGCGCACCGCTTTGAGTATGGTTTCGCAATGCAGCGGCGTATGTGTGGTATCTTCGTCATCGATGAGGACATCGAACAGAGTTTCTGGTTCTATATCAATCTGAGGGCTTTTGATGTATCCGATGGAGCTGGGAAGTTTTTTATATCCTTTAGAAGATCTGAGGGCCTGCCACAGTAACGTAACATAGGCAATAATTGAGATGGGAGCAGA
>JASFGH010000481.1:0-3531 GCA_050123865.1 Desulfobacterales bacterium
CCTTGAGACCGAATCAGGTCTTAAATCTGGTTATTTTACCCCAGGCGCTGAGGGTGATTATACCACCGTTGACCAGCCAGATGTTGAATCTGACCAAAAATAGCTCGCTGGCGGTGGCCATCGGATTTCCGGATTTTGTTTCGGTGGCCAACACAACGATGAATCAAACCGGCCAATCCATTGAAGGCGTGGCCCTGATCATGGCGGTATATCTCATATTCAGTCTGTCCACATCGGCATTTATGAACTGGTACAATAAAAAAGTGGCTCTGGTAGAAAGATAGACAAATACATGGAAGCTTACGTTCAAAAGACATCGGCAGAAGAGCTCAAACCACCGGTGACCAGTGTGGGTTTTATTGGATGGGTCAGAGGCAACCTTTTCAATGGCTGGTTTAACTCCCTGCTGACGCTCGTAACGCTGTACCTTCTGTGGAAGGTCATCCCGCCGTTTTTCCAATGGGCCTTTATTGACAGTGTGTGGAATACCACCGGAGCGGTCTGCAAGGAAACTGAAGGTGCCTGCTGGTCGGTTATTGCGACCAAATTTCGTTTTATCCTTTTCGGCTTTTTTCCGCATGAGCAGCAGTGGAGACCGATGGTTGCCATCCTGCTCTTATGCGGTCTGCTATTTTACAGCCGCGACCGAAATCACTGGACCAAGTACTTGGGTTATGCCTGGATCATCGGTCTGGCGGTGATGGGCGTACTGATGCGGGGAGGGATCTTGGGTCTGCCCGGGGTAGAAACGACAAAATGGGGCGGATTGCCGCTGACGCTTCTGCTATCGGTTTTCGGACTCACCGCCGCCTATCCCCTTGGAGTGATTCTGGCATTGGGTCGTCAGTCCCGAATGCCGGCCATCAAAATGCTCTGCGTCGTTTACATTGAACTCATCCGTGGTGTCCCGCTGATCAGTCTCCTGTTTATGGGTTCGATTATCCTCCCCCTGTTCCTGCCTGAAGGCGTTACCATCGGTCAGATTCTGCGTGCCCAAATCGCCATTATTATGTTTACAGCTGCTTATATCGCCGAAGTCGTACGCGGTGGGTTGCAGGCCATGCCGCGGGGGCAATATGAAGCGGCCGATTCCATCGGATTAAGTTATTTTCTGACCATGCGGCTGATTATTTTACCCCAGGCTTTAAAAATCGTGATACCACCGACGGTGAGCATACTCATTTCCGCATTTAAAGATACGTCGCTAGTGGTAATCATTGCGCTCTGGGACCTGCTTAAAACGAGCCAGGCCGTTCTTTCAGATCCCGAATGGATGGGTTTCAGCCGTGAGGTCTATCTTTTTGTGGCCATTCTTTACTTTTTAGGTTGTTTCTCCATGGCGAATTACAGCCGCAAGCTTGAAAAGGAATTATCAAGAGAGGAGCATTAATCCATACATTTGCATTGAGAGGATGTTATGAACGAAGAACACTCCAAGAGTGCGCAAGATCAGACAGCTGAAGAAACGATGATAGATATTATAGATATGCACAAATGGTATGGCGATTTTCATGTGCTGAGAGGCATAAACCTGAACATTCATAAAAAAGAGCGCATTGTCATCTGTGGGCCTTCCGGCTCCGGCAAATCAACCCTGATTCGCTGCATCAATCGTTTGGAAGAACATCAGCGCGGCCAAATAATTGTCGATGGGATTGAGCTGACCAACAACCTTAAAAATATCGAAAAAATCCGGGCCGAAGTGGGTATGGTGTTTCAGCATTTTAATTTGTTTCCGCATTTGACCATCCTCGAAAACCTCACCCTAGGACCCATATGGGTCAGAAAGGTGCCCAAGAAAGAAGCCGAAGAAACCGCCATGTATAATCTGGAGAAGGTGCACATTGCGGAGCAAGCCAAGAAATATCCCGGCCAGCTTTCCGGCGGCCAGCAGCAACGAGTGGCCATTGCGCGCAGTCTTTGTATGTCACCGAAAACAATGCTCTTTGATGAGCCCACATCCGCCCTCGATCCGGAGATGATCAAAGAAGTGCTGGATGCGATGATCGAACTTGCCCAGGAAGGCATGACCATGATTGTGGTCAGTCACGAAATGGGCTTTGCCAAAAGCGTGGCGCACCGGGTGCTTTTTATGGATTTTGGCCAAATTGTAGAAGCAAACACACCCGAGGAGTTTTTCGAAAATCCCCAGCACGATCGCACGAAACTTTTCCTCAGCCAGATCCTGCATTAGTCCCCCTATCAACGACAAAAATAAAGCTGAATCATCGGATTTATGTTAAAATATAGCGGTTGTCATCAATGCTCCGTTTGCCGTATTTCTTAACCAGTTCCCTGGTAGCTTGTAACGGTTAGAAATTATTATAAACCTGACAACCGCTATAACGCCTGGTTGAGCAGAAAAGATCCGCCAGGCCACTGATGGTTTAAGTTTGAGGTCTATCTGGCCGATATAGCAATCAATTGACCATCAATTAAACCGCTTTTCATATTTATGTTCCGAAAAATGGATGGCGGCATAAGTGTTGTAGCAAAAAAGCGTTCCGCAATCGGAACGTTTTTTTGGCAACCACTGTAAACCGGTGGAAATCAACCGGAGTTGAACATGAATTTATATTACGCTGACGGTGACCGGCAGGTAGGGCCCATCGGCAAAACCGAGCTGCAGTCCCTGATAAAAGCTAAAAAAATAGATTCGAAAACCCTCGTCTGGCAACCCGGCATGGCCGGGTGGCTGGCACTGGGCCTATTTGTGAAGCGTAAATCGCCAGGTGTGAAGCCATCCATGCAACCAGCACCGCCGGTTCAGCAATCATTGTGCTCAGAATGCGGCCAGGCATTTGTCGAGGATGACATGATCCGGTTTTCCAACGTATGGGTGTGTGCCGGCTGCAAACCCATTATGGTTCAAAAAATCAAGGAAGGTGTCGCGGTTTCCGGTGACATGGACTATGCCGGTTTTTGGCTGCGTTTCGGTGCCTGGTTCATTGATTATATTATTTTGGGCATTGCCAGCATGACCATTTATCTTCCGATGACTTTTATGGGCGTTTTTTCGATGGATAAACCGGGTGTATTTCTGACCTTCCAGCTTATTTCAACGATTCTCAATTTTGTCATACCGGCGGCCTATGAAACCTGGTTTGTGGGTAAATATGCGGCCACGCCGGGCAAAATGGCCTGTAAAATAAAAGTGGTCCTGGCCGATGGTGGAAAAGTGAGCTTTGGCAGAGCCGTCGGCCGGCATTTTGCGAAATTCATCAGTGGGCTGATTCTTGGGATCGGTTACATTATGGCCGGATTCGACGATCAAAAACGAGCCTTGCATGACCGCATCTGTGACACGCGTGTGATCAAGTCAGGAGAACTTTAAGCGAAAGATCAAAATAGCTTTGCTGCCATAAATAGGCTTTGAAGGAGTGAACCGTGATTTCCTGTACCCGGTGCAAAACACCGCTCAGCACACAGGCTCTCAATACGTTTGCGCTGGCCCCGTGTTCGGCCTGCAATGAACCCATCCGTGCTGATGTTTATGCGGCTCTTTTTCGCAAGCTGCCGACCGGAAACAAC
>JASFGH010000482.1:0-3507 GCA_050123865.1 Desulfobacterales bacterium
ATAGCCAATCCACTCTGGTACAATCGCCCACTCCGGTCAAGATGAATGCGCTTCTCACACTGTTCATTGGGCTTTTTTCACAGCATCTTCTACAGCATTCATGATGGCAACACTACTCATGGTAGCTCCCGAGACAGCATCCACCTTTGTCGATTGTTTATCAATGATTCTATTGGGAATAACACCCTCTGCTGCACCACCTTTCCATGTCCGGTGTTCAATCAAATCAATACCTGCTATTTTTTGATCATTTATGGTCACCTTGGCTTTGACCCTAACAGGCCCATTTGCAGCCGTACCGTTATATATGCCATCTTTTAAGTTTGCGTGGGGTATCGGACCTCCAATAATGTTCTTTCCAGCGCTACAGCCCATACAAAGGATAAGAAATATATTTATCGCAATGGCAATCATTCTAAGTGCCTTCATGTTTGATCATCCTAATGTCTATTGTTTAAAGATAGATTGACAAACACCAAATATTAATTTTTCTGGAATTATTTCAGATACCAAACGGATATATGCACCTTACAGCATATTTGATTTTTGAGTCAAACATGAAGCCCGAAAAGTGCGGCTTTACGGCAATATAAAGGGCAGATCCATAGGCTCGGATTTGCCCTTCTGAGTTGTGGATACCAAACGCATATCGCAAGAATTTTGGCCTTTTGAAAGATGTGTGTTGTTGGAATAACTGATGTAAAAATTAACTTTCCTTTTTCAGTTCCTCCAAGAGTCCTTTTTCCTCTAGTAGCTGCACGACACGTGTTGTCTCTCCAGCTCCCATAGTGCCACCCAAAGAGATCGCTACGGAGCAGGCTTCCAGAACCTCTTCTGCTGTCGCACCCAACGATATTGCCTCTTCAGTTTGAAAAAGTATGCAAGCCCTGCAGCCATGCACAAGAGCTCCCACAACTGCCATTAAGCGTTTCATTTTCCCGCTTAAAACACCGTTTTTAAATACCTCCATAGGTAATTCATCGTAGGCTCGGGCGACATCAGGCATGTATTTCCTATAAATATCCCACAATTGATTTATCTCGCTTGACAATTTTACCTGCTGGGCCATTTCATTACCTCCTCAGTATATGCTCTTTAATGCAAGTCCCACAATTTTACTAAAAGGATTATTTCGGGATTTTTGGCTAAAAACCAAATATCAGCCAATTACCGATATGAGATAATCCAAACTTTGGTTAGATTTCATATATGTCAGACATATCACAGGTTATACGGTAGACGGATATCTTGAGTTTTTGAAACGATAGTGATTTTTACTTCGATGGCGGCGTCAGCATAGACGAACCGCTAATTCGTGTCATGCCGGTTTTCCGTCGCCCCGGCTTGCAACCGGTTCATGGCGATAACGCAGACCAGAATCAGCAGGCCTCCTGTCCAGAATCGCAAAGTGGCCGGATCCTCGAAGAGAAGGATTCCGGCAAGGGCGGTGAAAATCACCTCGCTGGACATGAGCACGCCGCCCTCCCAGCCCCGGCAATAAAAGAAGCCCTGGTTCATCAGCAGTTGGGCGGCCAGGGAAGAAAAAACAATGCCAAGGACCATTACCCATTCCATGGGCGTGGTAGGCAGGGCTGGCTGCTGCACGAATTTGGGCAGGGTGACCAGTGCGCCCATGGTACAGAAATAGAGGTAGATCACGACAGGGCCGTTTTTTTGCCGCAGCTCACGGATCAGCGTGACGGTCAGCCCGGCAAACACCGCGCCGATCAGCGCCACGACCTGTCCCAGCAGACCGCCCGCCAGTTGATAGTCGAACAGTACACCCACACCGGCCATCACTCCCGCAATGCAGAGCAGGTGAAGCTTAGATAGGGTTTCTCCGTACAGAAAAAAAGAAAACATGGCGGTAAAGGCAGGAAAGGAGTAAAAAATGACCATGGCCGTGGAAACCGGCAGCAGCCGAATAGCGGTCACCACGGAAATAAAAGCAACCGACCCGGTGCACCCCCGGATCAAGAGCAGGCGGACATTGTCCCCTTTGTAAGGATTACCGTAACGTCCGAAAATAAATAGGATCATCACGATGCCGCCGAAAAAACGATAGAATCCGATATCCCAGACACGAAATGCCGGTCCCAGGGATTTGATGATGATGTTCAACAGTGTAAACAGCAGGGCGGCCGACAGCATGAACAGCGGGCCGGCCATAGCTGCATCTATTTTGATATGCCTGACATTGGGTGTATGCATAAATCCTTCGCTTTGACGCTGTTCATGAATCGAGCGGCAATTGGCCCCATTCGGGTTCGGGCAGTTCATGAGGGCCACGCCGGCGGCTTCTGCAGCCCGTTCATCCCCGTGGCGATGTGTGGGTGACTTTACGGAAGCCAATTAATGCATGATCATGTAAAAAACAAGAGAAAAAGGACGGGCATCAAAGGACATTCCGTATTTATTATCGGAGGTGGGTTTATCCAAACCGCCTTCGGTAAGGTAAAGGAAGCTTGGAGGATGATTTAAAGCTGAGCACTTTTGCCAATTGTCCACAGTTTATTTTCGCATAATACTGCTGAACCATACTTGCCATAGTGCGCCGTGGATCATGCCTATTGTTTAGCGAACCCTACGAAAGGTACTATTAATTTTTAGAAATTATGGCGCACCCATATGTTGTGGTGGGTCTTTTTCTCTGCCAACCTTTGATTGAGAGAAATCCAACTATCGCAATTTTACAGATACTAAATGAATATTACAACATTTTTCAGAGCTCAGAAAATACCGATTTGCTGGAGAAACCTGAAATTTCAGTAATCCAAGGTTGTTTAATGCAAAAAGCAAGAGATATATTTTATGGTAATACAAGATTCTTTTAAAGAAAATTATTGGCCAAGGGCCATACGATGACCACCATGTACAAAAATTATTTGACCGGTTATCCAACTGGCTTGTTCTGAGGCAAGAAAAACGACTATATTGGCGATATCTTCTGGTTGTCCAATTCGCCTTAAAGGTATATCTGCGATAAGTGATTCTTCCAATTCCCGCGTAATATATCCGGATTGAACTGGACCCGGCGAAACCACATTAACCGTAATCCCATATGGACCTAATTCAGCCGCAGCACTCCGGCTATACGATTCCAACGCGTATTTACTTGCTCGATAGGAAATCTCTTTAGGACATCCCCAGGCGCAATCTGCGCTGATATTGACAATTCTACCCCAACTTGTCTGCCTTTTGATAATTCGACGCACAAACTTGCTCATAAGGATTGCAGCGGCACGTGAGTTCACAGCAAAATGACGATCATGACATTCAACATCTATGGTCGAGATCGTTGGTCCACCCTCCCATAACTCTGCCTCTTTTTCTAAAATAATGGAGGGGAGAAAGGTATCTGCGATGTATTCTGCGGCATTATTTACCAAAATATCAACCTGCCCAAAAGCCTTTTCTGCCTCTTCAAATAAGCGATTAACTTCCTTAGGATTCCTAAGATCTCCTTCCCAAGAATCAGCTTGGCCGCCAGACTTTCGAATAGATTCC
>JASFGH010000483.1:0-3505 GCA_050123865.1 Desulfobacterales bacterium
TTGATCATGGTTTCATAGCTGCCAAATTGAAAAGACAGCATAAACACCAGCAAGACAGAGGCAAATGTGATTGCGCACACGGTTAAAAGGGTGCGCCGGGGATTGCGCCAGATGTTGCGCCAGGCCATTTTGGTTTCAACGGACAAAGGGTTATCTCCTGCGTTGCTTAAGGCTGCTCAAGGTAAACATACGATCCGGCAAACTGGATTTGAATTCCAGGGATTTATAGGTCAGTTGGGTATATCGGTTCTCCGCATCCACATTTCGCATGCGCCATACTTTCGGAAATAAGCGATCGCCAATCATCTGGATTTCCATGGCGGTCATAATCTTGACAGGATTAAGATCTTCATCGAAAAATTCTTCGCTCAGCCAGATGTGATCTTCCCGAATTTTAAGGCGTTGCATGCCCCAGACCACGGGGGCATAGGGTTTAGGCATCGATTGGATGACATAAACGGTTTTATTTTCGTGGGTTTCGGTTCCGATGATGGTATGGGTGTAATCCAGCAGCAGGCTGTCGGATTTTGCAAGGTCATTATTGGAAAAATCTGAGCCCATCCAGGACTGGCTCATCATGGAGGGGGGAACTTTTACAACCCGATTGACCTTGGGGTTATAGATCCACATTTCACGGCCCTTTTTCAGGGTGCCATTGCCGTAGTCTTTTGGCGGAGCTGCGATATAAAACAGGCTGTCCTTTTGTCCCCGGGTCCAGGCCTTGATGGTCATGCTGCGCTCCCAGTCTTCGCGGTGAATTCGCATCTCAACGATTCCGATGGATGCTTTGCCCCGCCAGTAATTAAATCCGTCCCGGACAATCTGATCGGCGTCCAGGGCAGGACAGGGGCCTGTTGCGGTCAAAATGGCGGGTAAAACCAACATAAAAAATGCAATCATTCGCCCAATCATGTCTTTTCTCTTTTAAATTTTGAAACGATTAATCCTTTATAGCCAGTCCGCGCAGGACGGTCTCCAAAAAGTCCCTGGCGGTTGCAGCAGGATCAAAATTATCGTCAAACCAGGCCTGCAAGAACATGGCATCCCAGGTACCGACCAATGCCGCTGCAATGGGTTCAGGATTCACATCCGGGCGAAACTGACCGCTGTCAATTCCATCCTGGATCAAGCCGCAAACAATATGACGGTAATTATCATAGATTTGTTTAAATGCAGCTTTAAATCGCTGGCGCATCCGTGTTGAAGAAGAAGCTGACCAAAATTCCATCACCAGTACAAAGACGTCTTTGATCTCGCCCCATAGTCCCATCAGGCTACCATTTAGCATTTCAAGGCGTTTGGTAGCTTTATCACCAATTGATGAAAGACCATCAGTCGCCGCCATTTCCATCTTTTTTTGGAACCACTCGAAAACTGCAAAAAACAGATCTTCTTTGCTTTCAAAATATTCATACACGGTGCCTTTGCCGATATTGGCCTCGATGGCAATTTCGGCAATCACCGCATTGGCATAGCCACTGCGGGCAAATACCCGGGCAGCGGCTTCGATGATCTGATTTCTTTTTCGTAATTTTTGCCGTCCCATTTTATTCAACGCTTTTACCTCCTGGTTGCTTAATGTCAAGCCGGGGGCTGTGGCAGTCATTCGAAATGATTTTCAAAGCTTTGGGCGATAAAATTCGACCGACTGGTCAGTCACTATATCATTTGAAATTTTAGGTATCAATCCATAATATCGCAAAAAGGCTCAGGTCGTTGATGGCGCACCAACTGAGATGAATAATTGTCGCAATAATCGTTTGGCGAAGCTTTAAGGCAAAGCAGTGGCATTCAAGTGCAGTGCAATCGTCTCCTGAATCATTTTGCGTTCCTGTGCAGATAATTTCAAAAACCGAACCTTCATGCCGCGAATAACGATTTCTTCGTTAATAACATTTTGATTATTCCAAATAACCTCAACCTGAAAACGGTGCGACCTGTGTTGGTTTAGCAGAATTTTGATCGCAAAGGATTCGCCAATCGGATAGGGATGCGGGCAGGTGATAAAGGCGCCGCTGGAGGTGAGTTCTTTAATACCGACTTTCATGACACCGGCGGCCTTTTCAATCAGGGCAGGGCGTTTCAGCTGAACTCTTTCGGCCTGCGCTGTGTGTGCCTGGACCTCAAACTGCAAATTTTGCATGCTTTTGCTATCGGTATCACCCAGGGCCTGCTTTTTGTATCGCGACACTAATCTAACAAATATGATAAACAGCAGAGCCAGGATAATCGATATCAGCAGCAGACCCTGTATGATTGAGCTTTTCGCGTCCATAGGCATCAAGTCATGTTTTTGGGTTTCTGCCTATCAGATTATACCGTTCACTGCTTTTTGTCTACTATAATGATCCCAGTCCATTTTTGTGATTAGGGTTTGACATAATAATTTGTTCATTTTATAGTGGCTTATAGGAACAAGAGGCCATTATGGATTTGAAATCTCCCTCCCCCCCGATGTTGAATCTGAATAATGTGCCATGGTTGATATCGATTACATAAAAGAACTGCAGGCGAAAAAAGAATCTGCCAAACAGACAATCAGAAGGGCAGCGTTTGATCGTCGCTCCGGGGAAGATAAGCGCATTCTTTATAACCTGGATTATTTTATAGATGGCGGCAAAGAACGCCGCGATGGCAAGGAACGGCGTCAAATTGGTGAGCGCCGCAGCGGTTGGGCGCGGGTGTACAAATGGTGTAGCGTATTTTTAGGAAAAAAAGCGTCTTAGCGTCATCCGTTTGCAAGACCGGATCTCAGCATAGATGAGGCAGGGTAAGCTCAAAGCGACCCTGCCTTTTTGATTGGCTATTTTTCTTGCATTTTTTGGCGCAGGCGCTGGATGGTGCCTTCATAATCCTGGTGTCCGAAAATGGCCGAACCGGCGACAAAGACATCCGTACCGGCAGCCGCAACAGCGGCAATGGTTTTTTCGTTCACACCGCCGTCAACTTCAATTAAGACGTTCAATCCTCGATCCTGAATTTGCTGGCGCAAGGCTTTAATTTTATCAATGCTGTTGGGAATGAATGCCTGGCCACCAAAGCCGGGATTGACGCTCATAATCAGGACATAGTCGACATATTCAAGTATGGATTCCAGGCTTGCCACCGGGGTGGAAGGATTCAGGACAACACCGGCCTGAGCGCCGGAATCCTTAATGAGTTGAATCGTGCGGTTCAAATGAATGCAAGTTTCAATCTGGACAGAGATATAGGTGGCCCCGGCAGCGGCAAATGCCGCAATATAATTGTCCGGATTCTCGATCATCAAATGCACGTCTGTTGGCAAATCCGTTACATGTTTGACGGCCTCTACGATGAGCGGCCCGATGGTGATATTCGGCACAAAATGGCCGTCCATCACGTCGGCATGAATCCAGTCAGCGCCGGCCGCTTCAACCGCTTTGATTTCTTCACCCAGTTTAGAAAAATCTGCTGACAGAATCGATGCCGCAATCAGTTTCATCTTTTTCTCTCCCCAATCTCCGATGTTCGCCTTCGGTTTTTT
>JASFGH010000484.1:0-3504 GCA_050123865.1 Desulfobacterales bacterium
CTAGCCCCTTCTGCTGCAATCCGGCGGCAAAGGACACGGTCTCTTCGATCGTATCGCAGGTTTCACCCGGCAGACCCAGAATAAAAGAGGCATTGGGGCTGATACCGACTCGCAGGCACATCCGCACCGCTTCGCGGATCTGTTTGAGGCTAATGCCCTTTTTGATCGTCTTTAAAATGACCGGATTGGCTGACTCGATTCCAAAACTGACGGCTGTGCACCCGGCGGCTCTCATTTTTAACAGTAGTTTGTCGGAAATCGTATCAACACGGGCGAACGCGGTCCAGTTAATGTTTAAATTATGCCGTATTACGGCATCACAAACCGCCAGGCAATGATCCGCGTTGGCGGTAAAAAGGTCGTCGGCGATGTTGATGCGCTCAAACTGTCGTTTGGCCAGATAGGCCAGCTCGGTGACAACGCGATCGGTACTGTGGTAACGCACTTTAGCACCGCCCATCTTGCGTCCCACGCAGAAAATACACTGATAGGGGCATCCCCGGCTGGTGGTCAGCGTCGCCGGCAAGCCCAGCGTCCGGTACCGGCCTATAGGCAGCAGGTGCCGGGCCGGCAACGGCAGGGAATCCAGGTTGGCGATAAATTGACGCCCGGGCGTGATGGTCATTTCAGATCCCCGACGAAAGGCAATACCGTTAACGCCGCTTAAATCTCCGCCACTTCTGACAGTCTGCATGAGCTCGACCATCGTTTGCTCCCCCTCACCCAGAACGACTGCATCGAGTTCTGGAAACGCTTCCAGGGTTTCAGGCGCACAAAATGAGACATGTGGTCCGCCCATGACCGTCAGGATTTCAGGATCGATGGTTTTGAGATCTTTGAGCATCTGGCTGGCGTGATCAATCGTCATGGTTACCGCGGTTGCACCGGCGATATGAGGTTTAAAGCTTTTTACCGCGGTTTCCAGACCAGCCTGGGTGTACGGATAAACGACAAAATCCAGAATTATTACACGGGCGCCGGCCTGCTCCAGGGCCGCTGCCAGGTAGGCCAGCCCAAGTGGTGGAGAAGGGGTCTCGGAAATAGGGTAGTAGGGATTTATCAGTAAGATTCGCATTCGCTGGTCTTGATTATTGGCCATTGACAGATGATTAACATTATAAATTCGAAATCCGAATATCGAAAAATTTGAATTTTGAATTTGTTTCGAGTTTCGGATTTAGTGCTTCGAATTTGTGTGAAGGAAAAGAAGAGGCTCGAGAAAATCTCCCGAGCCTCTATTCATTTTAAGAATTAGATAATCTCCTAGAACAGTCCGGTTACCTTTCCGGTATTGACGTCGACATCCACCCGTCTGAATGCCGGGTTGGAGCCGGTTCCGGGCATCAGGCTGATGGTACCGGCGCAGGGGCACAGAAACTTTGCACCGGAATAAATCAGCACGTCCCTTACCGGCAGCGTCCAGCCTTTGGGCGCACCCTTGAGCGTTGGGTCATGGCTCAGGCTGAGATGGGTTTTGACCATCATGGTGGCAAAGTCGGCGTACTTGGGATCGTTTTCGAGCATCTTGGCCTTGGACTCGGCTTCCGGGGTCCAGGCCACGCCATCGGCACCATAGACTTCTTTTGCGATGAGGTCGACGCGGTCGCGCAGTTTCATTTCCAGCGGATAGAGGAATTTGAAGTCGTTTTCTTCTTCGCAGGCCTCGACGACGGCATCGGCAAACTCCAGGGCACCATCTCCGCCCATCTCCCAGTGTTTGGACTCGGCGCAGCGGGCACCGGCTGCCTCGGCTGCTGCGCGGACAACCTTACATTCCTCATCGGTATCGGTGTAAAACCGGTTGATGCAGACCACCGGGTTGATGCCGGCCTTGCGTATGGTGTTGATGTGATGCACCATGTTCACACAGCCTTTTTCAACCATCCCCACGTTTTCTTTGGTGTACTCATCCGGCATGGCGATGCCCGGTGTCACTTTGGGTCCGCCACCGTGGCTCTTGAGCGCGCGGATGGTGGTCGTCAGAACCGATACATGCGGCTTCAATCCGCTGAAGCGGGATTTAACGTTCCAGAATTTTTCGAAGCCGATATCGGCGCCGAAACCCGATTCAGTGACATGGTAGTCGAACAGTTTCAAACCAACCCGGTCGGCGATAATGGAGGACTGGCCGACAGCGATGTTGGCAAACGGTCCCGCATGTACCATGCAGGGGTTGTATTCAGCCGTACACATCATAGTGGGGTTGATGGTGTTGCGCATAAAGGCAGTCATGGCGTTGCCGCATTCCAGGTCACCGGTGGTCACCGGCTTGCCGCTCTTATCGAATGCCAGTGTGATGTTGTTGAGCCGTTCTTTCAGATCAGCCAGATCGCGGATAACCGACAGGATGGCCATACACTCGGAACCCACGGCGATCCCGAATTTGGACTGCATGGTAAAACCGTCCATGCGGCCTCCGATGCCGATGATAATGTTTCGTAAAGCCTGGGCACAAAAATCCATGATCCAACCCAGCTCCACACGGGTAGGATCGATGTTCAGCCGCGGCATGCCGGTCAGTCGATCCAGCTGTTCATCGGTGTAGTTGCGCTCATGCTGCATGCGCGCGGTCAAAGCCACCATGGCCAGGTTGTGGGCATTCATGATGTCGTTGATGTCGCCGGTCAAACCCAGGGAAAATTCGGTCATCGGAATCAGCAACGAGTTGCCGCCGCCGGCAGCGGTTCCCTTAACGTTCATGGTGGGTCCGCCGGAGGGCTGGCGCAGAGCGCCACCCACGTTTTTTCCGCGTTTGCCGAGGCCTTCCATCAAACCACAGGAAGTGGTGCTTTTGCCTTCTCCCAGCGGTGTGGGGGTGATGGCGGTCACTTCGATGTATTTCCCGTCCGGTTTATCCTTGAGCCGGTCGATAATTTTAAGAAAATCGAGTTTCGCCAGCCGGCCCATCGGGAGAATTTCATCCTTTTCAAGGCCAAGTTTGTCACGCCATTCTTCCGGCGTTGGCATGTTCTTTTCTGCCTCTTCAGAAATCTGCCAGTCTGCCATCTTTACTGCATCGTAAGCCATCTACTTAACCCTCCTTTCCATTTTTTGATAGAGCTGTTGCGAAGTCGTATCGAAAAACCCTTTGTGACTCACTTTATTATAAAGCACTCGAAGCTGCATTAAAAACACCATGCGTTTACCATCTGGCCGGGCGTTTGGCAAGAGATTTATTACAGAAGGTGTCAGGTTTCAGGTGTCAGGTTTCAGGGTAGGTTAGAAGAGCTGACACCTGACACCTGAAACCTCAGCTATGCAGTTGATTGAGCTGATAATAGAAGCCCTGGCGTGCCATCAATTGCCCATGGGTTCCGGTTTCAACAATTCGGCCCCTGTTCATAACGATGATTCGATCCGCATGGCGTATGGTCGATAACCGGTGGGCCACCACCAGAGCCGTTCTGTTTTTCATCAGTTTTTCAAGGGCCTGTTGAATCCATAATTCAGTTTGCGAATCAATATAGGAGGTGGCTTCGTCAAACAATATCAGCTCTGGATTGC
>JASFGH010000485.1:0-3499 GCA_050123865.1 Desulfobacterales bacterium
GGGGCGCCACCATTTTCCTAGCTAAAAAAACAGCCATTAAGGTTGAAACGGCCAGCACGACAATAGCAAATAAACCCATCCAAACGGTGACTCTGTGTTTTTCCTGAATAAGGCTTTCCAGAGAAGACTGAAAATAAAGATGATCAAAACCGCTAATGCTTGAAAGAAGTAGATTTTGACCGTATGCATAAAATCCGGAATGACCGGCGATTTTTTCCCGAATTTGGGGATCCATTACAAAAGACCGCTGCGAGATCAGGTTAAACGCCTGGTCGGGATGGATTGCCATCAGGCTGATTCCCCCGGCTTGCTGAATGGCTTCGATGAGTTTTGGATCTTGAATCATGTCATACAGCGCGTAGGCAGTGCCCATGCGACCGGTTTCATGCATGACCGGTGCGGAGAATATCCACAATAATCGGCTCTTGCCCTGATCTTGCACGATCTTGCCGTGCGGATATTCTCTCATTGCGAATGCGACAATTTCATTGGTGAGCCCGGGGTATTTTTCGGGTAAAATCTGTCTTTCACCCACTTTTTTGACAAAATGATATACACCGTTTGTTGGCGGATAGAACTGAGTGATTCGGTCTTCCAGCTTGGAAGTGTCGTCCAGCATGACGGTGACGCGGATAATGTTGTCAGAGCGCAGCTCATTTAAAGCGCTTTGAATACCAGCCATGCGGTTGTTTAAAATGATTTCGACCTGGCCTTTTTGAGCTCTTAATTTCTCATAAAATTCTGCTTCGACCTTTTTACCGAAATAGCGGTATAGGGTTCCCAGAATAATCACAACGGACACGCTGACAAGGACCACAAAAGCCGTCATTAAATAGGTGGAAAAGCGTTTGTTGTGTTCAAATTTTAACATAACTTATAAGCATAAAATAAAATAAGGTAAATTGTCAAAAAAAAGATAAGATCACAGCAGCTTAACGCCATAATTGCTGCAAACGGATGTTTATCATAAGGTGTATGGCGCCCGACCATCTTTTTGTTTTAGCAGGGCACACGATAAAAGTTGATTTCTTTTGACTTCTTATCCGTTAATGCAATACAACTTTCTGCAAACCAACCATTATTGCCCTGGAGGGAGCGCGAAATGAAAGAAGGCAAAATGCATTACGGCTGGGTGGTGATTTCTATGGGGCTGCTGACGACCATTGCCGCTCACGGATTCGGGCGAATGTCCTATACGATTATTCTCCCCGCCATGAAAGACGGACTGGGCTTTAACTACTACCAACTGGGGCTGCTGGGAACCGGAAATTTTATCGGTTATCTGACCATGGCCATCATTGGCGGTTTTTTGGCAGCCCAATTTGGAACCCGTATCGTTATCACGGCAGCGTTGGTACTGATGGGAATCACGATGATCCTAACCGGTCTGGCGCAATCGTTCGGTTTTGCATTTTCGATGCGGTTGCTGACCGGCCTGGGCAATGGTGCATCTTATGTTCCGGCCATGGCACTCGGTTCGGCCTGGTTCACCATGAAAAAAAGAGGTTTTGCGACCGGCATTGTCTCTGCCGGAATCGGAACCGGCACCCTCATATCGGGTCTGGTCGTTCCGCCGATTTTAGCGGCTTTCGGCACAAATGGATGGCGGTTTTCGTGGTATATACTGGGTGGCGCCGTGCTTTTGATATCCGGTATTGTCTTTCAATTTGTGCGCAGCAACCCGCAAGAAAAGGGACTCCAACAGGTCGGATCCGCAAAAAATAATGCGGCCCGCAGCGAATCCACACCAACTGAGAAGGCAGAATCGCCAAAGTTAAAAGGCACCATCGAAAGTATTGTTATGATGGGCGCCGTCTGGTATTTAGGCGCTGTGTATTTTTTCTATGGTCTTTCCTATATTATTTATATGGTTTTTTTTGCGGCTTATCTGGTTAAGGAAATAGGCCTCAGTCAGGAATGGGCCGGCGGCTTATGGGCTCTGGTGGGTGGTTTAAGTATTTTTTGCGGCGTTATTTGGGGCAAAATATCGGACGTGCTTGGCAGAAGCCGTGGGGCCGCTCTGGCATATCTCGTGCTCGGGCTTTCCTATATTATCTATGCGCTGATCAAGGTCGATGTCGGTTTTTATCTGTCGGCCGTTTTATTTGGACTCACCGCCTGGAGTATTCCCACCATTATGGCCGCAGCGGCCGGAGATTTTGTCGGCCCGCGTCTGGCGCCTGCCGGATTGGGCTTTATTACCCTGTTTTTTGGCATCGGACAGGCCCTGGGTCCGGCGCTTGGTGGGTATCTGGCAGATAAAAGCGGTTCATTTACGCTTCCGTTTTTGGTTGCGGGCGCAATCTCCCTGGCCGGGATGGTAATGTCATTTTACCTGAAGAAGCCGACCTCAGAGTAGACGCTATCACAATAAGGAGCGAAATCATGAACGTTGAAGCCAATGGGATCAACATCCATTATGAATTGTCGGGCAAAAAGCCGGCGCCGGTGGTCGTGCTGGGTCACTCTCTGGCCTGCAGTCAGGTGATGTGGTGGCCGCAGCTTGAATTGCTCGAGACCCATTTCCAGGTTTTACGATATGATACGCGCGGTCACGGCCAAACTGAGGCGCCGCCGGGTGCTTACACGCTGGAGCAGCTGGTTGCTGATGCCATTGGAATGCTGGACGCATTAAAGTTCGATCAGGTGCACTGGGTGGGCCTGTCGATGGGGGGTATGATCGGGCAGGGTGTCGCTTTAGGTCATCCCGGCCGGCTCAGATCGCTGGTCCTGGCCGATACCGCAGCCATTATTCCCGCCGAAGCCCAGCCGGTCTGGCAGGAGCGCATCGATGCGGCCATCAACGGAGGCATGCAGGCGGTGGCGGAATCGACTCTGGAGCGCTGGTTTACGCCAACATATCTGGAGCAAAATGGACCTGAGGTGGATCGAATTCGGCAACAGATCTTGGCCACACCGGTAGCCGGATATGTCGGCTGCAGCGAGGCGATCCGGCGTCTGAATTACCTGGAACGGCTCGATACGGTTGAAGCAAAGACGTTGATTCTGGTCGGTGCTGATGATCCCGGCACTCCGGTGGCGGCTTCGGAAGCCATGCACGCCCAAATCAAAAACTCAAAGCTGGTGGTGATTCCACAGGCAGCCCATCTTTCCAATATTGAACAGGCCGATGTTTTTAATGCTCAATTGATGGCATTTCTGGAAGATCGAGGATAGGGCTCGCCTTATCGCTGTCGGATTTCCCTTTCGCTGATTCCCATGAGATACAACAAACCGTCCAGTCCGACGCTTGAGATGCTGCGCTGGGCATTTTGCCTAACGATGGGCTTGGCATGAAATGCAACGCCCAGGCCGGCGATACTGATCATCGGCAAATCGTTTGCACCATCTCCAACCGCAATGGTCTGTTTGAGACTGATGTTTTCGACCTGGGCAATTGTTTTTAAAATCTCAGCCTTTTTCTGACCGTCAATGATATCCCCTTTAATGTTTCCGGTGATTTTTCCGTCTGCAATTTCAAGCGCATTGGCGAAAATAT
>JASFGH010000486.1:0-3480 GCA_050123865.1 Desulfobacterales bacterium
TTCCCGAGCTTTGATAAAATGCGCAAAGGTCAGGTCTTTATTGCCATCGCCGATTTTGTGCCGCGTTACTATACCGGGCTTCAGGTAAGCAAAGATCCGGGCGTCTGGGTGGTTTACGTCGGATTTATTCTGATGATCATCGGAATTTATATTACCTTTTTTATGTCCCATCAGCAACTCTGTGTCGAGGTCACCGCTGAAGGCCCCAAAAGCCAGGTGATGGTTGCCGCGACTTCCAATAAAAACAAAATGGGGATGCAAAAACGGGTGGCGCAGCTCGCTCACCAGCTGAAAAATCTGCTGCCTGCCAAATAATCGCGACCCAGGTTTCAGGCAAATTAAATGCCGAATAAAAAGGTACTGCTAGAGGAAAACCATGAACAGTTCACTTATCTTATCCATTATAACGTTTGTCTACGGGCTGGCCGGGTTTTTATATATTTTTGCCTGGATTTTTAAGAAACCGGCCGCAGCCAAAATGGCATCATGGGTGGCCATCATCGGCCTGGCCGGCAACACCACCGGAATCATTTTACGCTGGGTGGAATCCTACCGCATGGGCATCGGGCATGCGCCTTTTTCAAATCTATACGAATCGCTGGTCTTTTTTGCCTGGACGATTGCATTGATTTACCTGGTCGTCGAGCGCAAAGCCGGCAATCGCACCATCGGCGCCTTTACCATGCCGATTGCCTTTCTGGCAATGGCCTATGCTTCCCTAAAAACCGGTATCAGCAGCGAGATCCAGCCGCTCATTCCAGCCCTCAAAAGCAACTGGCTGATCGCACATGTGATTACCTGCTTTATTGGATATGCGGCTTTTGCCACCTCTTTTGGCATCGGCGCGATGTATCTGATGAAACAGGGGCGCGAGGCCGAAACGGTGACATGGCTGGATATTGCCAAGCCCCTGACGCTGTTTGTTTTCGTGTTGCTTTTTAGCCGGGTTCTGCTGGTGGGCAATTGGGCTATGGCGATTATTATCGCTTTGCCGCTTTGCATCATTTTTTATATCGGTGTTTTGCTCGTTCGTCGCATGCCGGCTGATTTTAAAAACCGCTTGCTGGACGTGTTTCCAGAGGCGGCCATATTGGATGAACTCGGTTACCAGGTCACCCTGTTTGGTTTCCTGTTCTTATCGATTGGCATTATCAGCGGCGCCGTCTGGGCCAATTCCGCGTGGGGACGATACTGGGGATGGGATCCTAAAGAAACATGGTCTTTGATCACCTGGTTCATCTACGCTACTTTGCTGCATGCCAGACTGATGCGCGGCTGGCGGGGGCGGCGAATTGCCTACCTGTCGTTGGTGGGTTTTGCCGCGGTTTTATTTACCTATTTTGGCGTTAATTTATTGCCCGGCTTGCACAGTTACGGCGCTTTTGGCCAATGATTTTGCTTGACAAAATCGCGCCAATTAAGGTATCCAAAAACCTTTATCGGCACGTGATGTTCGTTACCGCCTGCATAACTCACTGTAATCGCGACATTTTCATCAAACCACACACAGCCGGTGATGATCGGTGCGGGGCGGAAAATGTTTGTCGAGACGTGTTTCAATCAACCTTGATAACCACGGAGCTTTTATGACAACAGAGGAACAAGGCAATGCGGCCACAGCGAAAGATCAGCAAGCAACAACACCTCCTCGTGAAACAGCCCTAACAGCCAAAGCCGATGATGGCGGGGCCGGCGGACCCATAATTTTATTTTTCATCCTCGGGTTGGCTGCCAGCCTGATTGTCGGCTGGGTCGTTTTCCCTAAGGTTCTTTACTCCCAGAAAAAACAACCCATCGAATTCAATCACGTTCTGCACAACGAGCTGGTTGAAGATGGATGCGAGAGCTGCCACTTTTTCCGGGAAGACGGATCTTACCACGGCGTACCCAAACTGGAGCAGTGCATCGAATGCCATGAAGAGGTCAACGGCGAAGATCCCGAGGAAGCCCGCTTCGTCAACGAATATGTTGCCAATAATCGGGAAGTTCCTTGGCTGATTTATTCACGGCAGCCCCAGAATGTATTTTTCTCGCATGCGGCCCATGTGAAAATGGGAGAAATGGACTGTGTGACCTGTCACGGGCATATCGGGGAATCCGAGAGCTTACCAATTTATAAACAAAACCGCATCTCCGGATACAGTATCGATATTTGGGGCAGGAATATGTCCGGTATCAAGCGCAACTCCTGGGACCGCATGAAAATGGATGATTGTGCCGAATGCCACCGCAATGAAAGTGTCAATCAAAATAGCGTTCAAACCCTGCGCGGGGGCTGTTTTGTATGCCACCATTAATAAATGTTTGTTGATGAGTAAACCGATCCCTAGCCGATCGTGTTTTCAATTATCAATGTGCTCATCTTGACAGGGAAAATTAAATGAAAGTAGATCGAAGAAGTTTTTTGGCATTCATTCTCGGCGGTGCCGCCGGTACGGCGCTGTCGCCGTTGCCCTGGAAAGTCACCGATGATATATCCATCTGGAGCCAGAATTGGCCCTGGATACCGGTTCCGCCTAAAGGTGAAATCAACCGGGTTCGCTCTGCCTGTACACTGTGCCCCGGCGGTTGCGGGATATCGGTTAAAAAAGTAGACGAACGGGTCATAAAAATCGAGGGCCTGGAAGGGCATCCCGTTAACGATGGGGGGCTTTGTCCTCTGGGAAACAGTGGCGCCCAGCTCCTGTATGCTGAGACGCGCATCCGCACCCCTCTAAAAAAGGTCAACGGCCGTTGGCAGCGCATATCGTGGCAGGACGCGGTGAAAGAATTGGCCGCCCGTCTGCAGCAGCTACGCGCTGATGGTTCGGCGCACAAGGTCGGCTGGGTGGCCGGATCCGATCGGGGGACGATCCCGGAACTATTTAACCGCTTTTTAAACGTTTACGGTTCTCCTAACTTCTGGCGGATGCCGTCCATGTGGGACTCTTATGAACTGTCACTCTACCTGATGCAGGGCACCCGCTCCATGGCCGGATTTGACATTGCCAATGCGGACTTTGTCATCAGTTTCGGCAGCGGCCTGATTGAAGGCTGGGGTTCACCCGGCTATATGTTCCGGGCCAAATCAAAGCTCAGCAAGGCTGGCGGGCGCATGGATCAAATCGAGCCGCGCCTGTCGAAAACGGCGGCCAAGGCCGACCACTGGATTTCCATCAACCCCGGCACCGAAGGTGTGCTGGCTTTAGGCCTGGCGCATGTGATCATCAAAGAACAGCGTTATAATCGCAATTTCATCAATGGTTATACCAGCGGACTTTCCGAGCGTTTCCAGCAGGCTATTGACGGTTTCCCGCCCGAGATTGCCTCCAAGATGACCGGCATCAGCGCCGGAACGATTCTAACCCTCGCCAGAGATTTTGCCGCCGCCCGCCGCCCACTGGCCATTTGCGGTCAGGGGCAGGGGCATCTGCCCGGATGCCTGCAGACCTTTCTGGCGGTGCACACTTTAAATGCGCTGGTGGGCAATATCAACCAGCG
>JASFGH010000487.1:0-3477 GCA_050123865.1 Desulfobacterales bacterium
ATCCCCATGTTTTTAGTGCAGCTCACGTTCAGAACATAGAAGAGATCAGACAAAATTGGCAGAAAATAAAGCAGACCGAAAAAAGGCAGGTCGCACATAAATCCATCATCGATTCTGTACCCAGAAACATGCCCGCCCTGATGCGCGCTTACGGGTTGGTCGAACGGACATCACGATCCGGTTTTGACCGTAAGAATCGTGAAAGCCTGTTAAAAGAGTTGGAATCTGAATATGATCAGTTAAAGCGTGCCATTGAAAACAATGACACGGGCCGGCTTATGGGTGATTTTGGAAACTTGATGTTTTCCCTGGTAAATCTGGCGCAAGTACTAAAAGTTCACCCCGAAACCGCTCTTTCCGGAGCCATCAAGATGTTTGAAAAACGCTTCAGAGAGATAACAGCGAAGGATCCCGGAGTATAAGATGATTGCGATCATTGATTATGATGCCGGTAATTTGACCAGTGTGCAGCGTGCCGTTTTGCACCTGGGCCTTGATTGCATGATCACCAAAGAAAAGGCCGAGATTGAAGCTGCAGAACGCATTATTTTCCCGGGGGTTGGTGCTGCCGGGGCAGCAATGCAAAGCCTGAAGCGCTATGGCTTGGACCGGGCTCTAAGGGAAGCGCTGGCCGGTGGAAAGCCGGTTCTGGGTATTTGTATCGGTTCGCAAATTATCCTAACGCACAGCGAAGAAAATGACACCCGCTGTCTGGGAATGTTAGATGGAACCGTGCGCAGTTTTGCGCCTGGCAATCGATCCGAGGATGGCCAAAAGCTGAAGATCCCTCACATGGGATGGAACGGGCTGGATATCAAGCAATCCCACCCGCTGTTATCGGGTGTGAGCGCCTCGGATGAATTCTATTTTGTACACAGCTATTACCCGGAGCCTCAGAACGCAGATTGCGTGATTGCCGTCACAAACTTCGGGATCACATTTGCGTCCATTGTCGGGTTTAACAATCTATTCGCGACTCAGTTTCATCTCGAAAAAAGCGGCCCGCCGGGGTTGAAGATACTGGATAACTTTTGCAAATGGAAACCCTAAAAACTGTCTTTAAAATGCATCTAACGCCCAAGGCCTTTGTTAAAAACCAATTTCAAATATCAATATACATATAAAGCTGAATGAATAGAAGGAATGCAAGATGTTGAGCAAGCGAATCATACCGTGTCTGGATGTGCGGGAGGGCAAGACCACCAAAGGCATCCAGTTCAAAGATAATGTCGATATTGGCGACCCGGTCGATATGGCCCGGCTCTATTATGAAGCCGGAGCCGATGAAATTGTATTTTATGACATTACGGCGTCATACGAAAAACGCGATATTATGCTGGATGTTGTGCGACAGGTGGCAGAGACAATATTTATTCCTTTTTCTGTGGGTGGTGGCATCCGAACTGTGGCCGACATGCGAAATGTCCTTTTGGCCGGTGCCGAAAAAGTCAGCGTCAACAGTGCGGCGGTTAAAAATCCAGAGATCATTGCACTGGGGGCTAAAGCATTCGGCAATCAATGCATCGTTCTGGGCATGGATGCAAAATTTGTCGGAAAAAGCAAGCACATCCCTTCGGGCTACGAAATTTATATCAATGGTGGCCGGACGCCCATGAAAATGGATGCCATGCAATGGGCGATAGAAGCCCAAAAACTGGGGGTAGGGGAGATCTGTTTGAATTCCATTGATGCCGACGGCACCAAAACCGGCTATGAATTGAATTTGACGACGCTGATTTCGGACAATGTCGATATTCCGGTTATTGCGTCAGGGGGCGCCGGAACACCGGAGCATTTGCGGGATGTCCTGACCGTTGGCAGGGCCGATGCAGCCCTGATTGCCTCCATGGTTCACTATGGTACCTACACCATTACTGAAATTAAGTCATTTTTGGCAAGCAGTGGTGTGAAAATTCGCAGAACCTGGTAGGATAACGTTCCTATCGAAGGGGCAAAAATATACGGGTGGTGTAACACGCAAAATACCGCTGGGATCCGATTTCAGATTTGGTTTTGCAACCGCCAAAGCACGCCGATTTTTATGCAAAGACTTAAGCTGCTGGCTTAGGCCATTTCATTCGACAGCACATATCCAGGGGGCGTTTTACGAACGATTTCCCCGTTTTTGTTGTATTCCTCAACGATAATGCGACCGTCTTCGAAAGTGTTTTTTCTTCGAGTTTCCTCTTCCTGCTTTAGATGGTGTTCGGATTTCGCATTGCTGTCCGTTTCTTCAACGGGCCTTTTCTTTCTGATTTCATCAATCTTTTTAACAGCGATCTCCTGGTCATGCATCTCGCTGTCATAGTTTGCGCGCACCGTTTGTTGCATGGCGGCATCTCCAATAGCATCCAGCATGGTGTCCTCCTTTGATTTTAATGAGTCCTCCTGACCCACATACATTTGCTGCTGATTGTTAACTGGCAGCATCCTTTTCAACTGCTTCTTTAACAAGCTGCTCAACCCTGTTTATCAGAAAATTCGTATCTTTGACGGATAACGCGGTCGTTGTCTTTTGGTTTAGATCGTCGATAACGTTGAATACAAACGCGGTTTCCTTTTTGTTATCGGTTTCAGTCGGTTTTTGTGCATGATCCTCTGAGCGCAATTGCGCATTGTCTTTAATCTGACCGTTGGCACCATAAGCGGAAATTTTTCTTAAAATATCTTTGGCGACCTTTTCGATCGTTGCGCGCCGCTTGCCTTCGGTCGACAGCTGAATTTGATCAGACAGTTGCTTTTTGTTTCCCGCCGCTTGCTTAAGTGCGGATCGGTCCTGACTGAGCTGTTTGCTGTAGACATTTAACACATTATGAATCTGATAACTGGATACCAGCATACTGCACTTTCCCCCAGTCTTATTTATCGGCGCGCGATTTATTAACTTTAGGAAAAAATCATCGATCATGGACAATAAGTTTTATAACCAACTGTATTTCTATATAATATGAAAGTACAAGGTCTTATGCCGACAGGGCATAAATCAGATGAAAAAAGATGGGGTTGAGTGAAAGATATTCGGAAGTAAAAATCATTAAAAAAGAGTTGCCGAAGATCGGCTTAACCGAGTGCCTCGGAGACTTTTGGTGCTAATCGTCAAAATCGCCGGCGGGTCCCTTATCACTATCAATGTGAGCGGCGCGTTCTATGATGCGGTCGGGCGTCCAGTTCCGGGGATCTTCAATACGGTTTGCTTTCGGGCCGCAGTCGTAGGACCCGGTATCAAGGATGGCCTCAATGGCCAGTGATGCCGTATTTTCAGCATTGAAGACATTGACGATCATATTGTAGGCAAAATCCTCGACGCGCTGGATCATGCGTTCACGCGTCGCCTCCGGCTGGCCGAGCAGCTTGTTTTCAAACGGCAGATTTAGTTTTTTAAAATTGCCACCTTTATAGCCCTGGGCCTCGGCATAGGCCTGCATTTCGGACCACATCGTCTCGGTCACACCGGCGTTTTTTACTTTTTGGAAATTA
>JASFGH010000488.1:0-3473 GCA_050123865.1 Desulfobacterales bacterium
GTTTCAAGAAACGAAGATCATCCCTGGATAAACGATTGTGCGTTGACGCCTTAACCAAAAGAGGAATAAGATTCAATTCACCACAGACGCACACAGACTCACACAGATATTATCTTAGTGTGGGTCTGTGGCTAATTAAATAATCTTTAACTTTGAGTTTTCGCCGTGTTATATTCTGTGCACCTTTAACGATAAAAATGAAACCTTTTATAAATCATGATTCGAGTCGAACATGTTAGCAAAAGCTACGGTGAGCTGAGCTTGTTTTCTGACATCAGTTTTAGCCTGAATTCCAGGGAGCGGCTGGGCGTCGTAGGGCGCAACGGCCATGGCAAAACCACCCTTTTCCGCATGATTCTGGGAAACGAAACGCCCGATGACGGTACCATCGTTATTCCTAAAAACTACCGCATCGGATATGTCAGTCAAAAGCTGGAATTTCGACATCAAACGATTTTAGACGAGGCCATTTCGGCGTTGCCGGTTATTGATGAAGCCCAACACTGGAAGGCGGAAAAAATCCTGGCCGGCCTGGGTTTTAACCAGAAAGAATTTCAAAAACAGCCGAAGGCCTTTTCGGGTGGATATCAGATCCGTCTTAACCTTGCCAAGGCATTGATTTCGGAACCGGACCTTTTGTTACTCGATGAGCCCACCAACTTTTTGGACATTACCTCCATTCGCTGGATCGAACGTTTCCTGCAACACTGGCCGCATGAAGTCATGCTCATTACCCATGACCGGAGCTTCATGGACAGAGTGGTCACGCACACAATGGGGATCCATCGCCAGAAAGTGCGTAAAATCGAAGGCGATACGTCCAAATATTATACCCAAATAGCTGCCGACGAAGCAATTTATGAGAAGACCCGCATGAAAGACTCGCGGCGCCGCAAAGAAATCGAGCAATTTATTACCCGCTTCAGAGCCAAAGCCCGGCAAGCCAATCTGGTTCAATCCCGCATCAAAACCCTGCAAAAAATGGGGAGAAAAGAGCAACTCGAAAAATTGAAAATTCTGGATTTTTCTTTCAGTAGCAGCCCTATTGAAGCCAGGTATCTGTTTAATGCACGCAACGTTAGTTTTTCCTATGACAAACAAGAACCGTTAATAAATGATTTCAACATCAATGTGGCCGCCGGGGAACGCATCTGCGTCGTGGGACCTAACGGGAAAGGCAAAACAACCCTGTTAAGGCTGCTGGCCGGTCAGCTGTTAGCCGACTCGGGTCAGATGAAATATCATCCGGATGTTAAAAAGGGATATTTTGAACAGGGCAGTGTTAAAACCCTGGTTGATAACCGCACTGTGCTCGCTGAGATCCTGATTTCAAATCCGGATGGTGATCGGCAGCGGGCGCGCAATGTCTGCGGGGCGATGATGTTTTCAGGAGACGATGCGCTGAAAAAAATCAGTGTCCTTTCCGGCGGCGAAAAAAGCCGCGTGATGCTGGGCAAGCTTCTGGTTTCTCCGACAAATATGTTACTGCTGGACGAACCCACCAACCACCTTGATATGGAGTCCTGTGACGCCCTGCTGGCGGCCATCGATAATTTTCGAGGCACCGTCATCATGGTCACCCATAACGAGATGTTTCTACATGCCATTGCGCAGCGCTTAATCGTATTTCAAAATGACCGGCTGGATATTTTTGACGGCAGCTATCAGCGGTTTTTGGACAAAGGTGGCTGGCAGGATGACGGCAGGACAAACGGCACCGCTCAGATTGAAGCCCCCAAAGCCGCCGCGCCACCAAAACGGACCAAAAAGGCGCTGCGGCAGCAAAGATCCGCCATCATTTCTGAGCGCTCACGGGTTCTGGGGCCGCTCCACAAGAAGGCAACCGCTGTGGAAGACGAAATTGAAAAAAATGAAGCCGAACTCAACCGGCTGAATGAATCCATGCAGCAGGCATCCCGCTCACAGAACGGAGCGGAAATCACAGAAATTTCGCGAGACATTCATGCCTGCCAGCAAACCATCGATCGTTTGTTTAAGCAGCTGGAAGATGTGACGGGCGAAATCCTAATCCGTAACGCTGAATTTGAAAATCGGCTTAAACAGCTTGATAAAGAGCCCATCTGATTCAATAAAATTGACAATAAGGCAGTTTAGTGTTAGCAATTAAACAAAAGTCAATGGGGGAGCCGAAATCGGTCGGCTGAGAGGAGGCTGGTCGCCTCGACCCAAAGAACCTGATCCGGATCATGCCGGCGTAGGGAAGTTGATGTGAAAAACACTTCATTCACTCCTCATCCTCCGGCAAAAGATTTATGCGGAGGAATCGTGACATGCTGAAAGTTTCAGATTTGTGCAAACGTTTCGGCGACCTGTCTGTATTTGAAAATTTCAATCTGATTGTCCCCCGCAAAGGTTTTACAATTTTAATTGGCCCCTCCGGTTGTGGCAAAAGCACACTGTTTGATGTGCTGACCGGCGTCGTGCCGCGGGAAAACGGAGACATCTTTTGGCTTGAAAAAAAATTAGCGCATCTCGGAAAAAACGCCGCCTACATGCAGCAAAAGGACCTGCTGCTTCCTTGGCTTAATTTACTGAATAATGCTCTGCTCCCGGCAACGATTGCCGGTAAGGATCTGGCCACCGCCAAAACAAAGGCACAAGGGCTTTTCAGGCGGCTGGGATTAAGCGGTTTTGAAAATTATCTGCCTGCAAAAACTTCCGGCGGAATGCGTCAGCGTTGTGCCCTCGTCCGAACATTAATGTTTGAGCATGAACTGGTTCTACTAGATGAACCATTGTCAGCTCTTGATGCAATCACCCGGACCAGTTTGCAGTCGTTACTCCTTTTACTTCAAAGTGAATTCGATAAAAGCATCTTAATGATCACCCACAATATTGACGAAGCTCTTATGCTGGCGGATGAAGTGCTGGTCATGAGTCGATTGCCAATGAAAATTTTAGAGCAATTTGCTTTGAGTGGACCCAAACCCCGTCGCCTGAGCGATCCGGAATTAATTGAAATTAAAGAACACGTGCTGAGGCGTTTAGAGGAAGAGCTGGGAAATGAAGTACCCTAAACTTTGTTCTTTTGCCGGGGCTTTACTGATCCTGACCTCATGGGAGTTGACCTGCAGAGGCCTTGCGATTCCCGATTTTATTCTCCCGGTGCCGACGCAAATTTTCAGTGTGGCCATATTTAAAGCCGCTCTCTTGCTTCCCCATGCCGGCGCAACAGCATTGGAAGTACTGTTGGGTATACTCATTTCGCTGTCCGTTGCCGTTCCGCTTTCGATGATCATGTTTGCCCATCCTTCGGTGGAAAATGCAATCGCCCCATTTTTGGTGGCCTCTCAAGCGGTTCCGGTTTTTGCAATCGCCCCATTATTGGTCGTATGGCTGGGCTACGGTATTGCCAGCAAGGTGCTGATGGCAGCAATTATCATTTTTTTTCCGATCACGGTGAATCTGTTGGAAGGATTTAAGAGTTGTGATCACGAATATCGGATTCTGTT
>JASFGH010000489.1:0-3472 GCA_050123865.1 Desulfobacterales bacterium
GCGAAAAACAATAACCTTATCCGAACCAGGCGAAACCCTTACCATTTTAGACGAAAAGGGTCGTTTGGATAAAGAACTTGAACCCGACATTCCAGAAGATGTTCTTTTGCAACTCCATCGGACCATGCTACTGGCGCGCAAATTTGATGAACGCTTGTTAAATCTTCAACGGCAGGGCCGCATCGGCACCTTTGCACCCATAAAGGGGCAGGAAGCAGCCCAGCTGGGGACTATTGCGCATTTGCGACCCAGTGACTGGATGGTGCCGGCCTTTCGTGAAACAGCTGCTGAACTATGACGCGGTCGATCCCTTGAAAGCGTTATCATCTACTTCAACGGGTTTAGCGAAGGTGTTGCGATCCCTGATGATGGCAATGATATCCTGGCCGTGTATACCGCCGCCCAGGAAGCCGTTCAGCGGGCACGCAATGGTGACGGGCCCACTCTAATCGAATGTGTCACCTATCGCCTGATGATGCACACCACGGCAGACGACCCCAAGCGCTACCGGGCCGATGAAGAAGTTGAACGCTGGCACCGGCGCGATCCATTGCTGCGTTTTGAAAAATACCTTACCGATAAGGGGCTGCTTTCTGATGAGAAATGCAGCCAAGTTGAATCTAAAGTCTTAGAAGAAATTCAGTCGGCCATCGATCGTGCCGAAAAACAGATGAAAGCCATGGGGGATCCCATTGATATGTTTAATCATACCTATGCTGAGATGCCACCACATCTAAAGCTGCAAAAAGATGAGTTGACGCAGGCCTTATCGGCAACCGCTAAGGAGGGCAAAGATGGCTAAAATGACCATGGTTCAGGCCCTCAATCTGGCCCTGCAACAGGAAATGGAAAAAGATGATCGTGTGATCGTCCTGGGCGAGGATGTCGGGGTCGACGGTGGCGTTTTCAGAGTAACCGACGGTCTGATCAGTGAATTTGGTGACCAGCGTGTGCTGGATACGCCGCTGGCCGAATCTGGCATTGTCGGTATGTCCATCGGTATGGCTGCCTATGGGCTTAGACCCGTTTGTGAGATTCAATTTTCGGGTTTCAGCTACCAAAACTTTCACCAGATCGAAAACCATGCCGCCCGGTTGCGCTGGCGCACTCGCGGGCGGTTCAGCGTTCCCATGGTGCTCAGAACACCTTATGGCGGCGGTGTCAGAGCGCTCGAACATCACTCCGAAAGCCGAGAAGCCTACTGGGCCCACACACCGGGGCTTAAAATGGTCATCCCTTCCGGCCCGCGTAATGCGCGCGCTCTGCTGGTCAGTGCCATACGGGATCCGGATCCGGTGATCTTCTATGAATCCAAAGCGCTGTACCGGGCGTTCCGAGAAGAAGTGCCCGAAGCCGAAGAGACGCTGCCGATCGGCGAACCGCAACTTGTCAAAGAAGGAGGCGATCTAACCCTGATTTCTTACGGGGCCATGATGCGCCCCACTCTTGAAGCCGCCCGGCAGCTGCAGGATAAGGACAGTGTTGCGGCGGATGTCGTCGATTTGCTGACCATTTCACCGCTTTCCGAAGAACTTCTGGTTCAATCGGTTAAAAAAACCGGCCGCACGGTCGTGGTTCATGAAGCGCCACGCAGTTTTGGTCCGGGTGCCGAAATTATATCCCGGCTGATGGAAAAAGCCTTCTACTATCTGGAGGCTCCCATCGAGCGGGTTACCGGATATGACATCGTTATTCCATTGTTTAACCGCGAAAAGGCCTATTTGCCCGATACTGAACGCATTCTGCATGCAGCCAGAAAAGTTCTGGCAGTCAGGTAGAGACAGGGGTCAGAGGACAGAAGACAGAGGTCAGAAGTCAGATGATAAATACATGGTCTCAACCAGGTCAAGACAAGGAGCAAGCGGCCAGCGGCCGGAAGCCAAATCGTCACCAGAGTATATTGAGACTATCCATTTAGCGTAATTTGAAAGAACTTGATAGGCACGGTTGGGAGGGAACATTTCCAGAGCATTTAAATTACCGGATTTAGGTGAAGGTGTTCATGAAGGTGAGGTGCTGGCCTTGCACGTCTCGGTGGGTCAGGAGGTCAAAGAAGGCGATATCATCCTGGAAGTCGAGACCGATAAAGCCGCTGTGGAAATCCCGTCGCCGTTTACCGGGACGGTGGCCGAAATAATGGTTAAGCCCGGCGACACGGTCAAGGTCGGGGATGTCATGATGACCTTCAGTAAAGGCGAAGAAGCCGAAACGGTGAAGGTACCTGCACCTGAAACAGCGCGAATCGAGAGCGCTGCGATTGCCGAAGCTGCACCCACAACCGAAACCGGGGAAAGAAAAGGGCCCGTGCCAGCCTCACCAGCGACCCGCCGCCTGGCGCGGGAACTGAGTGTTGATCTTCAACAGGTGACGCCCACAGGGCCCGGCGGGGTGGTCACCGCTGATGATGTCCGCACTTTTGCGGAAAGGGGCCCGGATACAGCAGGGCCGCCGGCAGCTGTCGAGGTAATTCCGGAAGCCGAGGCGGCTGAAGTGATGATGGCATCCCCGAGCCTGCCCGATTTTTCCCGCTGGGGCCCGGTTGAAAGGGTGCCCTTTCGCTCCATTCGCCGGGCAACGGCCAAACAAATGGTTATTGCCTGGTCTCAAATACCCCATGTGACCAGTCAGGATCAGGTGGATATCACCAGACTTGAGGCTTTTCGCCAGAAACACAAGGCCGAGATTGAGGCAGAAGGCGGCCGATTAACGATGACGGTATTTGCCATAAAAGCGGCTGCCACAGCGCTTAAGATGTATCCGCAGTTTAATGCCACCCTTGATAGCGCCGCCGGTGAGATCGTCTATAAAAAATATTTTCACATCGGCGTCGCGGTGAATACGGAAAACGGTTTGATCGTGCCGGTGATTCGCGACGTTGACCGCAAAAGCATCAGAGAGCTTGCCATCGAACTGCACGATCTGGTTCAGCGGACACGATCCCGCAAAGTTGCGCTGGAGGAGCTGCAGGGTGGGACCTTTACCATCACCAATGCCGGTGCCATGGGTGGGGGCTATTTCGCACCGATTATCAATTTTCCCGAGGTGGCCATTATGGGAATGGGCCAGGGGCGCCTGCAAGCGGCTGTGGTCGAAAAGGGTGATGGTGAGCAAGAAATTGCCCCGCGTTTAATCATGCCGATTGTGCTGTGCATCGATCATCGCGTGCTGGACGGGGCCGACGCCATAAAGTTTCTGAAAACGGTTATTGAGGCCCTGGAAGATCCGGATGAGCTGCTCATCTCCATGATATAGCAGTTTGCGCGCTTACAAATGGTCTTTTTTTCGCTGTGCGGCGTTCTCCGCGAATTTCAACCTTCAACGTATTTCAAGTACGCCGAAGGCTAAAATTCTTGTGCGGCCTTGCACAGCAAAAAAATCCTCATTTCTAAACGCAAACTGTATAACATTTATTTCCAAAACCAACAACTAACAACGAACAACTAACGACGAACAAACCGAAGGTTTTGATATG
>JASFGH010000490.1:0-3466 GCA_050123865.1 Desulfobacterales bacterium
GAAGTTCCGGAAACACAGGTGGCATTTTTTTACATATCCGGGTTGGTATTGCTTTTCATACCCCTGGGTAAATTTTTTCATATATAACTGATTTTATTAAAAATTCTTGACAAGCTCATTCATAAACCGTATATAAACAAAGTCCCTTTGGACTTGTGTCTATAAATACTGACACCACCAACCCGATGGTTGACGGTTACCGTTGACCAAGATTTAAACACGTGAGCGGAGACGCCTAACCTCTTATGCTTCCACAGCGCCAAAAAACAGTTACCCGCCTGCACCCTGAAGCATCAGTTTCCCGTAATCAAAAACAACTACGACAGCCTGCCGGAGATCGCCGCTCCGGAGTCGATCGACGCCAATCATTTGATAACCGTTATTTTTTAGAAGGTGGTGTTGAAAGAAGAAGTTGGAAAGAAAGAAGATATTTGTGGTATATGACCGAGTAAACTGATGAGAAGAATAAGAAAACACAACAGCGGTATGGGATGAGTGTCCTCAGTCAAATGGCCGGCCGGTTTACAGAGCCCCGAGGTTTATCTACGAATCGCCTATCGATCCTACCGGCAACGCCTATCAACTGCCGGTCTTTTGAAGCCTGCCGAATTTAAGCGGCCTGCGGGTTGCTTCGCTTTCAATTACCAATTGATCACCTTCCATGCGGATGCTGCGCGATTTTTGGAGGGCATCTAAAAAGAGCTCTTCCTGCTCCATTACCACCGGGGGGCAAATTCGGCGGGTTGATCCAATGGGGCCTACTTTGATAAAGTCACGCCCTGAGCGAATGTTTGTGAAATAGCGATTGCATCCGCCCCAGCCGGCGATCCGATCATTTGCCTGAAACCGAAGAGTCGATTGTACCCGGTCGACCACAGCTTCTCCGTCGATTTCCTCGAGCACCCAATCGGTGCCTCTAAACGCTTCAACACTCATCTGCAGATTCCCGGTCTGGCTGCAGGTGACCACCAGCGACAAAATTAACATGATTGGCAAAAATTTAGGTTGCATCGAAGGCGTCTTTTCTAATTGCGCTTCGGTTTTTAGTCAGAATATACCAGTGCGCCTGGTTCAGGTCAATCGGCGAACACTTTTGGGGGAGCATATGCATCGGTAATGAAAACTATGCCGATGAGATTTCCGGAGCCGGCCGCAAGATAAGAGTTACGTTTTTCGATGGTGAAGCCATTACCGGTTATACTCTGGGCTATTCACCGGATCGCCAGGGCTTTTATATGACACCGGCTGACGTCAACAGCAACAACGTGCGCATTTTTGTCGTCAAATCAGCCAGCAAAAAAAATGAATTTATCTGATTGCTTCATCGCATCCCGCTGAAGATTAATTCGACGGCACCGTTAACTGCTTTTTGAAGATTCGCGTCCGTCGTCTATTCACGACTGAATACTTGGACCCAATTCCTGTGATGCTCCCGTTGGCCTTTTGGAACGACCTGCTCAAAGAAAGAAGCCCTAAAAATAGTCCCTGAATTCTGTCTTTTCGATCAGCAACCATGATCATAAAGTTTGGATCGACGAATCCAAAATATTTCTTTGTGTAGTATTTTTTCTGTTCAACTGTCAGCGGTGTGACGCCGAACAAATGTTCGACGGACCAGTCTTTCGAGTTCTTCGTCATAGCGGTCGATTAGATTCTGCCAGGCAAATTGTGCCATGTGGGTTGAAAGCCGGCTGCGAAGTTCCTGTAATTCTCCGTAATGATGGATCAGCCGGGTGAGCTTTTGCACCAGATCGCCGGTGTCCTCATACAAAACCATAGAATGGAATTGCGGCGGTATGATCTCCGGATAGGCCAGCCTGTCCGGCAGAAGGGGAACACAACCGAAGCGGATGGCTTCGACCACCGCAATGCCGAAATTTTCCTGCCGGGCGGTACTGATGACAATGGCCCCCCGCTGCAACCACTGGATGTATTCTTCCCGCGATTGAACGTACCCGTACTGCACAATTCGCTTCCCGTAACGCTCGCGGGCGCTCCCAAATGCTTTGGGAACGGCCTGAAAGTTTTCCCCTAGTAGCGCCAGATGAAACTCCGCCCCGTTGGCCAGAACCGCATCCAGGGCCTCAAAAAACTGCTCCGGGTTTTTGTCGAACTCCCATCGATGATTCCAGATGATCAGGGGCGGAAACTCGCGGGGTGCATCGGCGCCTGCCAATCCATCTGCCAGAAAGCGGCACCCGGGGTAAAGGACATCCGCCTTAGCGCGGATTTTTTCCACCAGCCACAGGGGCCTGTACTCGGGCATCATTTTTAGAAATCCCGGAAGGCGCAAAAAAAAAGCGTCCCTGTGGGTCCGGGAATTAAACAGAATCCGGTCGGCCGCCAGGGCAGAGGTAATATCGGTAAAGCCGAATTGAAAATCCATGTGCTCGCCTGGGGCCAGCGGATAGGTGAGCTGGGTTTCGTGAAAATAGGTCAGGGTCGGCGGGCAGGGGCCTTTTGAAAGCGCCTTAAAATCGGATAAGCTCATCAGGCCTGTGGTCAGCATGCCGTCATAGCTTTTAAGAGAGGGAATTTTTCTGATAAAATAAAGGGCCGCGCCCCGCATGCGCCACTTCCAGAAGCGAGCCGGCAAGGTCACCAGGTCAATCTGGTGCCGGGAATAGGAGACCAGCCCCCGGGCAAATTCGCGATGGGATCCACCAAAGAAAGGTTCCAGGAGCAGGAATTTTAATTGGGTTTTCACTATCAAATGCCCAGCAGTCGGGGCTACCATTCGCTGGATAGCCGCCTTTTCACCGCGTCCCATTTGGCTTCCATATTTTTCACCGCATCCAGGGCCAGATCCAAATGGGTTGCCATGTATTTGGAAAAAATCCGATCCTGCTTTTTCTTGTCCTTTACCCCATCTATCTGAAGCGGCATATCGGATACCAGCATAATGGACCCGATCGGGACCTCATAGCGGTAAGCCACTGAAAACAGCGTTGCCAACTCCATGTCTATGGCAAGTATGCGCTGATTGCGTAAATAATCGACAAAGGTCTCGTCAAACTCCCACAGGCGACGATCAGTCGTATACATAATGCCGCAGCGGGGAAGCCGCCCGATCTGTCGAACAGCGCCGATGCAATAGAGATTGACTGAAGAAGCCGGTATGGCCGGAAAACCCTTGGGCAGATAATGATTACTGGTGCCCTCACCCCTGATCGCCGCTGAAGGAACGATAAAATCACCCTCTTTCAGCACGTCGTCGATACCGCCGCACATGCCCACCATGATAACGGTTTTCAGATTCGGCAGGTAGGCCAGGCAATTGACCACCAGCGCAGCCTGAGGCGAGCCGATGCCGAAATCGATCATGCTGCAGTTGCTATCTTTGGCGTTGACGATCCCGAAATTGCCTTCGGAGTATGCCCCCTTGGTCTTCTCTTTGAAGCGCATGATATATCGTTTAAAGTTGGTAATGAGGATGTGGTCACAAATGTTTTCCATGCGACAATTC
>JASFGH010000491.1:0-3461 GCA_050123865.1 Desulfobacterales bacterium
ATTTTGGGGATAGGTTTTAGACCTGATGATATCGAAAACAACCCACCAGATGATCATTTACCATCCCGGCAGCCTGCATAAAAGCATAACAAATCGTCGGTCCTACAAATTTGAATCCTCTTTGTTTTAGATCCTTACTCATCGCAGTAGATTCAGTCGTCCAGGCGGGGACCTGGTCTATCGTCTGCCAGGCGTTCCGAATTGTTTTACCGCCGGCAAATTGCCAGATGTATTCATCAAAACTGCCAAATTCATCAAGGACGCCCAAAACCGATTTTGCATTTTGAACAGCGGCTTCAATTTTTAACCTGTTGCGAATGATCCCTTTATCGGCAAGTAATTGTTCAATTTTACGGTTATCGTAAGAGGCGATCTTGCGGGCATCAAAATAATCAAAGGCTTTGCGATAGTTTCTTCGCTTTTTTAAAATGGTAATCCAACTTAGCCCGGCCTGAAAGCCATCCAGCAACAGAAACTCAAATAATCTGCGGTCATCGTGCAGAGGAACCCCCCACTCGTTATCATGATATTTTATGTAGATCGGATCGCTGCCGGTCCAGGAGCATCTATTTTTCATAGGAATTGATTCCTGCAGGAAAAAAAACATGTGGAAACACATAATTTTAGCAGGCTTTTGGGTATGTCAGACAACCATTACGTAAATTTTGCATGAAAATTAATGCAAGATTCTGGTATCAGCGATATATCAACTAAAAAGGTAAAAACCCAACGCCTTGTCAACGGTTTCAAAGGGTGCAAATTCAGCGCCGATAAACTGGTCGCGTTGATTTTTTATGGTAACCGTTTTTTTAATCAATGTACGCTGAGCGTCATCAAGGTGAAACTCAACTTTCATCTGATCACCGATGGCAAAGTTTTGTCTCACATTCAATTTAATCTTTACCCCGGTGGTGGAGATGTCTTCAATCGTCATCAGGCCGCGGTTCTGGGGTTGGCCGTCGATAAAATGGATATAGGTCCCCGGCAGGTTTGTCTCTTTGCGGTATTGCCTTCTTTTTTCCAGAATGGCCTTGTACGCATGCCCGCATGGGCATTTGACATTGACCTTGACCATTTTATCAAGCGTCGCATATTTGGAAACATCGACGGTTTTTGTCCGCGTGCATTGCGGACAGGAAAAGGTCGCCATCTGTTTGCTAGTTATATAAACTTTTTCACTCATCTAAGCTAAACCGGGAAACCATTTATTGCCTGACCGTCTACAATTTGATGAGCCCACGCTTTGTGCAGCCAGTTGCTTATTAAAGATAACGGATAGCCGAAGAAGCCTTTATTTAAGTAACATAAAACACGATGCTCATTCATTTTTATCATATTATCCTGTATATTTAAAGTGATATTTGAACCGGTGGATATCTGCACCGAGACCGAGGGCCATTGGTATTTCCCCGGGTTCAGATGGATAACAAAAGTCAAATCGATGAAATTTCGAATTTGCGCGTCCGGCAAGCTGAGTGGTAATAGGTATTTAAAACGATTTCTTCTTGCGAAACCAATATAGATAGGCTTTTATTTATTGACTTTCAAAAATTTTTGCTGTACACTTTTCAAAAACCGTCATAAAATATAACCAAAACTAAAAGAAGGAGGCAGAAATGACAAAGGCAGAATTGATCGACAAAATGGCAAAGGACGCTAAAGTTTCGAAAGTCGCCGCTGGCAAAGTGCTTGATTCTTTCATGAGCAATGTGACCAAAGCTTTGAAGAAAAAGAACGGCAAAGTCACCCTGGTCGGTTTCGGAACCTTTCAGAAAACCCGTCAGAAAGCACGCAAGGGCCGCAACCCCCAGACCGGCGCCCCGATCAAAATCAAGGCCAAAAATGTTGTTAAATTTAAGGCTGGCAAAGGTTTGAAAGCTGCCATCTAAGGCCGATTTGGAATTTTTGAAAAGGCAGCCTATCAGCATCCGCAATGCTGATAGGCTGCCTTTTTCATATGTCATCGTCCAAGAAGTCCGCGATACGCTGATCCGAGGGCCATCCGCCATTCACTCACAACGATCATCCTGATAATTTTGTACCCACGCTTGATTTCTTTTTACCAGCCCTTACGTTCTACTGGTATTGTGGGTGAAGCCAATGGAGGGCAATTAAAATGGGCTCCAAACAGCCAGATTATCAAGATGAAATTCTGGATGAAATTGATGAAAAAGTAACCGAACCGCCGATGTATAAGGTGCTGCTTCACAATGATGATTACACAACCAAAGCATTCGTCGTCGAAATGCTAATTGCTGTTTTTAATAAGTCGCTAGATGAGGCCACACATCTAATGTGGCAGGTGCATCGAACCGGTGTCGGTGTATGTGGCGTTTATCCTTACGAGATGGCCGAAACAAAAATAAATCTTGTCGCAAAGATTGCGCGGGAAAATGGATTCCCACTCAAAACAAGTATAGAAAAAGAATAAGTCAAAAGGAATATATCATGCAGTCATTGAAGGAAAATGATATTTTGACCAAGACGACCCGGTATAATTTGATTCGCAACGAAAGACTCATATATATCGATGTGCACGAAACCAAGGCCGGAAATCTGGCAGGAAAGTTTGTGGCCGTGCCCAATCTGGTGAACATCGTCGCCAGGCAGGAATTCCAGGGTACCGGTGAAACCGAAGATATTGCACTGGAGAATTGCCTTCAAAAAATAAAGGAATTTGAAATCGAAGACCTTTTTCCCAGAAAAGAAAAATAGCGTAAATCCGATATGCGATGAGGACCCGCGCGCCCCTCTTTGGCCTTTAAATCGTTAATCAATAATCAACAATCCCACACTTCAGCACTCCAGCCCTCCAAGATATCAAGACGAATGGACCACAGGCAACCTTGACATTGCCCTGCTATAGGTTGGAGCTTCCAAGTATTTTTGTGATCTTTGGCTGGTAGGCATTCTGTGCGGCCATTTTATTCGCCCGAGCTTTCATAATACGCAGCGCAGCGAAAAAGAAGGAAAATCCCAGTAGGACAGATAGAGCCGATGGATTAATTGAGATGAATGAGGCCAGCATTTGGCCAAAGACAGCGCCGACGACCAGAAATATAATGGGAAAAACATAGATTAAAAATGTAGCCTTCAAGAGGGATCGGGTTTCAAAGCTTAAAACAATCCGATCCCCTTCTCTGGCACCGGCGATGTTTATCGCCTTGACTTCCATGTCCTGACTGTTGCTGAGGGTATGGCACGAATTTCTTGCTGTGCATCCCTGGCAGGCGATGCTCCGGGTTGTTTTAACCCAGGCAGCTTCAGAATCTGTCCGCAGGACGATGCCCTGTTCAGTAGCCAATATTGTCCCCGCTCACTGATCGATTTCTAATATTACAATAGTCGATAGATATATTTTAGTGGTTTTGCGTTCTTTAGACAACGCAGTATCAAAATGGTTTCAGGTTTTTTGCACAAATTGAAGAAAGGCGTTTATCCTGAAGCTTCGGTTGGTTCTT
>JASFGH010000492.1:0-3455 GCA_050123865.1 Desulfobacterales bacterium
TCTTGTGTCTGTTCATCATCTTTGGTGCCCACGCCCAGTATACCGTCAACCGGCGCAAGATTACCGAGCAAATGCTCCGCGACAGCGAGGAACGCTACCGGCGGATCGTTGAAACCACCCCGGATGGATATTATGAGCTTGATATCGACGGCAATTTCACCTTTTTTAATGACTCGATGTGTGATCTTCTCGGATATTCAAGAGTCGAAATGACCGACATGAATCATAGCACCTATCTGGATGCAGAAAGCTCCCAGAAACTATTGAACGCCATTAATCATGTCTATCGTACCCGTGATGCAGTCAAAGCGTTGGATCTGATTTTAATCCGGCGGGACGATTCTCAGCGTTATGCGGAGACGTCTATCATCGCCATAACCGATTCAAAAGGGGAGCTCATCGGATTTGGCGGCTTCCTGCGGGATGTCACCGAGCGCAGAGAGGCTGAGGCACTCAAGCAGGCTAAAATGGCGGCGGAAGCAGCCAATCGTGAGAAAAGCCGCTTTCTGGCGAACATGAGCCATGAAATTCGTACCCCGCTCAATTCAATCATTGGATTGATTGAGCTGATGCTGGAAACAGACTTGCGACCCGATCAACGCGAAGATCTTGATGTGGTGATTTCATCTGCCTATGCACTGCTGTCACTGATTAACAATTTGCTTGATTTTTCAAAAATCGAAGCCGACAAATTTGAGCTGGAAAATGCACCCTTTGATCTGCGCAATTTTATGAAAGATACACTCAGCATGATGGGCATGCGCACGCAAACGAAAGGGCTTGAGCTGGCCTATCGTGTAGCTTCGGACGTTCCGGACCGCCTTGTGGGAGATCCGGGTCGCCTGCGTCAAATCTTGCTCAATCTGATTGAAAATGCAGTCAAATTCACAGACGAAGGCGAGGTCATTGTTAATGTGGTTTCCGATCAACATACCGATAAAAAAGCACGCTTGGATTTCTCGGTTGAAGATACCGGCATCGGCATCCCCAAGGAAAAGCAAATAGATATCTTTAGCGCCTTTAAACAGGTAGACGCCGGAACAACCAATCAATATGGCGGGACCGGGCTCGGATTGGCCGTCTCGTCTCAGCTGGTAAAATTGATGGGCGGTGAACTAACGGTTGCCAGTGAACCGGGCCAAGGCAGCCGTTTTGAATTTTCGGCTGCTTTAGAGCGTCTGCCGGAGCAATCGCCGGCGACAGTGGGGCCGACGGTCGACGGCTTAACCCGCACGCGCATTCTTGTGGTCGATGACAATGCCGCCTCCCGGCGACTGCTCAAGGAGATGTTTGACAACTGGCAGCTAACCGCACAATTTGCCGCCAATGCGGAGGAAGCCCGACAGATCATCTCAGAAAACAGCGCCAGCGATTCGCCGCTTGATCTGGTGATTATTGATTCGGAAATGCCCGGCTCCGACGGGTTCAGTCTGGCGCGCTGGATAAAGTCCAGGGAAATGAAAAATCTACGCGTGGCCATGATGCTGACCTTCCCGCATCTGAAACGTAAAGCCGAGTTCGAAAAACTCGGTGTTAAAGCCAGTGCCACCAAACCGCTCAATCCACCGGAGCTGCTGAATCTTTTACAGGTCGCATTGGATCTCAAGCCCGCAGCCAGGCCGCAACCGCCAAAAGCGCCTAAAGCCACCATGAGGGCGGCCATGGGCGCGCTAAAAATTCTGGTGGTCGAGGACACGCCTTTTAACCAAACCTTTATTTTGCGGCTGCTCGAAAAGAACGACTTCCAACCGATTCTGGTTGAAAACGGGCGACAGGCTGTGGAAGCATTTGACCCGGAATTGTTTGATGTTATTCTGATGGATGTTCAAATGCCGGAAATGGATGGGTTTGAAGCAACTCGGGAAATACGAAAAATAGAAGCCCGCAGCGGCGGTCACATACCGATCATTGCCATGACGGCTTATGCGACGGAAGGGGACCATGAGCGTTGTCTGGCAGCCGGTATGGATAGATATGTGTCCAAACCGATTTCGGCCGCTAAGCTTTTTAGGGCCATTGAAGCGCTGGTGCCCTCAACACCTGAAGAAGAATTTGAGGTGTCAGGGGATGGCCAAAAAACCGTCGACCTCGAGCTTGACGGTTTAATCAAGTCATTTGAAAATGACCGCCATCTTTTTGGGGAGCTGGTCGATATCTTCATCAATGACTACCCGCAAATGCTCGATACGCTGCGCGATACACTGAAGAGCAGCGACGCCAAGACCCTGGCCCGTACCGCTCACTCCCTTAAAGGCATGCTGCGGAATTTCCAGGCCGAAAATGCAGCTGACACGGCGTACACCCTTGAACAGATGGGGCGCAACGGCACATTGGACGAGGCGGATCAGATTGTCGATAGCCTGGCCGACCAGTTAGAGCAGGTGGCTCAACGGCTGCAGCAGCTGGTCAGGGAAATAGCAAAAGGCGTTTAGACCGCCTAAGGGTTCAAAGGTTCACGTCGCGCGGTGCGATCTGCTGAATATACAATAGCCACGGACCCACACGGACAAACACAGACAAGTTAAAACGAATTCACAACTGATTCAAATTTGCATCCTAAGAATTCATAAACACTGAAACCAGGAATAGTAGCCAGCCGCCTGTAACCAGTGGCAAAGGTTAGTTGTTGCTAAGTGCCGCGGAGGAGTTATCTTTTCTCTTGTATCAAAATCTTTCAATTGATATTCGTGGATGTGGCACACGGCGCACGGTGCAAGGCTTACGGGCAAGAAGCATGGGAAACTTTCAGGAACTTAAAGTCTGGCAGAGAGGGAAAGATTTAGCTGTATACGTCTCAAAGTCTCAATTTTCATAAATTCATTTACCTTGAGCCTTAGGCCGTGAGCCGTACGCCGAAATTGCATAAACTATTTAAATATATTTAGAAAGTCTTTGAAGAAACAGGGGCAATTATAACAATGAGCAAGAAGATTCTGCTGGTTGATGATGATCGGGTATTGTTGAAATTCGCAAGCGAGCTGCTGGAAAAGGAAGGCCACGAGGTGGCGACGGCCCAGGACGGATTTGAAGCCCTTAATCTGCTGACTTCCTTTAACCCGGATATCATGTTTTTCGATCTGATTATGCCTAAGATCGATGGCGACAAGCTGTGCCACATCGTCCGCAAAATGCCCCATCTGAAAGATTGCTACCTGGTGATTCTGTCGGCGGCAGTGGCCGAACTCGATTTTGATCACACCGAAATCGGCGCGGATGCATACATTGCCAAAGGACCTTTTGATCTGATGGGCAAGCACCTGCTGGCGGCCATCGAAGCCTCCAAAGTCCCCCACCAGAAGGATGCGCCCAAACCGATCAAGGGCATTGAAAATGTCTATGCCCGGCAGCTGACGAAAGAGCTGCTGTCTCGTAATCATCATTTGGAAACCATCCTGGAGAGTATGTCGGAAGGCATTCTAGAGGTTTTTTCCGGCAAGGTGGTCTATGCCAACGCC
>JASFGH010000493.1:0-3455 GCA_050123865.1 Desulfobacterales bacterium
CACTGTTTCATTCAGCGCATTCATGGCTTCGGGGCGGTTAAGTGTGATATAAGCAATAGCGCCTTTAATTTCCAGATCCACAAAATTGAAGGCAAAGGGTTTGCCGATCTCATTTTGCTTTTCAAGGATTTTGGGCATCTTGAAATCAGGGTATTTTTGGGTAATGATTTTTACGGTTTGGTATGTTTTCTCAATTCCGATCTTATTCATGATCTCAAATGGGCCCTTTAACCAGCGTAAACCGATTTTTGCACCCCGATCTGTGTCCTCAATGGAAGCAACACCCTCGTCCACAAGGGCAGCGGCAACGCCGAGGCAAACACCATAATAACGATCTTTGGCTGCCGCAATTTTGGATTCATCGATATCACCGCTTAGATCCCAGTTTTCATTTTTATCCTTCTGGGCTTTTAAGATATCCGCCGTGGCATAAAACGGTCCCAATTCATTGCCCAGGGTGGTAGAGGCGTGCACGGCGATGGGGATGCCGGTGACATTCATGAGCTCAAAAGGACCCATGGGGATTTTAAACGCCTGCTTTGCGGCTTCTTCAAGGGTGGCAATGTTGGCCAGGCCTTCTTCCAGCATGCGGGCAGCCTCGTTTAAAAATGGAACAAAGAAGCGGTTAACCGCAAAGCCGGGCGCATCTTTGACGACAATGGCGGTTTTGCCATGGAGCCTGGCTGCCAGAAGCGCTTTTTCCAGGGTATCCGCGCTGGTCTTTTCATGGGGAATGACTTCCAGCAGACGATTTTTAGCCGGGTGATAGAAGTAATGCAGTCCCACAAAACGATCCGGCCGGGTGGTTTTTTCGGCAAATTCGCGAACGTAAAAACTGGAAGTGTTAGTTGCCAGGATGGTCTTTTCAGAGCAGATCTGATCCAGGTTTTCAAATAAATCGAATTTGACCTGCTTGTCCTCAAATACGGCTTCAATGACCAGGTCGGCCTCTGCCACCATTTCAAAGTCGCATGTGCCGATGATGCGTGAGAGGATATCATGAATCTGATCCGCACTGAGAATCTTACGTTCAACCGCTTCTTTCAACGTTTGGCGGATGGTATCAATGCCGCGTTCGACAAATGCTTCTTTCATATCCACCAGAATAACGTTGAGCCCCTCCTGGGCCAGCTTCTGGGCAATACCGCTTCCCATATTTCCCGCACCGATGACCGCGATTTTGTTAATCTGTGACATAAAAATTCCTCGTTTTGTTTTATTGATTGGATTCGTTCGATTTGTTCAATTGGTTTAGACGTTAACGAATAAAACCAATGAAACCAATTAAACCAATCAAACAAATCAAATTACTTGTTCTTCCAAACCGGTTTGCGCTTTTCTTCGAAGCTTTGGATGCCCTCCAGCACGTCCTCCGTTTTCATTAGTGTGTTCAGAAAAAGATCACTGACACTTTCAATGGCGTTTGCCAGCGGCATGCCGATATGCTTTTTGACCGCCCGTTTGTTCAATCGAATGATGAGCGGGCTGTTATATTGAATTTCCTTGACCAGATTATCGGTGGTTTCGGAAAGCTGATCGTCTGCGACAGCATAACAGACCATTCCCATCTGCCGGGCTTCTTCAGCGCTATATCGTTTACCGGTGGTGCAGATTTCAATTGCCTTCGAGGGGCCCACCAGGTGAGGCAATCGCACGGCGGCATAAGGGGGTAAAAAAGCGAGTTTGATTTCCGGCTGGCCGAACAGAGCGCTTTGCGCTGCTACGATGATGTCACAGGCAATAGCAACTTCCATACCCCCGCCCAGACAGGCACCGTGCACAGAGGCAATGACAGGGACCTCGAGCTGATCGATCAACTCAAAGATGCGGTTAAAGGTCTCGATCATTTTAGGGGCCATCGCTGGCTTGTGATCGGGTACTTCAACTCCGGCGCAAAAGCTGGCCCCTTCGCCGCTGAGCACCACACATTTCAGTTGGTCATCGGTGACAAGCGCTTTCAGTTCGGTGTTGAGTTCATTCATCATTTTTATATCCAAAACATTGTGTTTCGGTCGATCAAATGTAATTCGCGCAACACCGTCTGCTTTTTCGACTTTCAGATGCTGATATTCGCTCATGGTTCTTTATCTCCTCTCAAGATCAGAGAATGGTATTTGGTGTTTAGTATTTACTGTCTTGTATATGTGCTTCGATGTTGAATTTCTTAGTCCACCAAACACATACTACGCTTTTACAAACACATAGTTCAACTGCCCGTTGGGCAATTTGTTGACGATGGTCTGTAATTCCATGCCTACCCGGATGTCGTCTTCCGGCAGGTCGCCGGCGATTCTGCCAAACACCTTATAATCACCATAATCCACCAGGGCGATGCAGTAGGGGACGTCTTCCTCGAATCCGATAGGCGCATATTGTAGCTGGCTGTACGTCACCAGCTTGCCCTTGCCACTGACTTCAAACCATTCCATGTTACTGGTCAGACATTGATGGCAATCCGCCCGGGGCGGAAAAAAAGCCATTCCGCAATCCTTGCATCGGGTTCCCATGACTTTATTGTCTTCCAGGTAATCCACAAAATCATTGGTTTTGGTAATAGCGGTAAAGCTTACCGTACCGAATTTTTTAAATCGATCGTCTACTTCTTTTACCTTGCTCATGGTTAAACCTTTCTATTCGGGATGATATATCTCACGCAAAGACGCAAAGCCGCTAAGATAAATAATAAATTAATTTATAATTGAGTATTTCGACCCTTTGCGGTCTTGGCGGCTTTGCGTGCTAATTTAGCTTTCACATATACCACCTACAAATCCTGAATTAACGTCCGAGAATGGTCACGTTTCCATACAGCCCCACACCGCCGATGTTGTGGATCAGCCCGATCTCAGGGTCTTTGACCTGGATATCACCGGCCTCGTCTCTAAGCTGCAATACGATGGTGCGGATCTGGGATCCACCGGTAGCGCCGATCGGGTGACCCTTGGATAACAGTCCGCCGTCGACATTCACCGGTATACGACCTTGCTGATATGTTTCTTTGTTCCGGATTAATTCTTTGCCTTCGCCCGGCTTGGCAAATCCCAGATTTTCATAGGCCATCATCTCAGCGATGGTAAAACAATCATGCACTTCCGCCACATCGATGTCTCGGGGGCCGACACCGGCCATTGCATAGGCCTGCTGCACTGCCTGTTCGGCAACGGTTAAGCCCGTAAACAGATCTCTGCCGGCCAAATTCACACTGGTGGACGCAGCGCCGACGCCCAAAATCCAGACCGGTTTTTTCGATAGGGATTTGGCTTTTTCTTCACTGGCAACGATGACGCAGGAGCTGCCATCGGCGTTGGCGCAGCAATCGCCCACCCGCAGCGGGCTGGCCACCGGGCCTGCCATGCGGTTTTCCGGATCTGAAAACATCTCAAATTCTACCGGCTTACGATATACGGCTTTTTCATTTAATTGTCCGTAGGTTGCTGCCTTTACCCGGATCAGCG
>JASFGH010000494.1:0-3452 GCA_050123865.1 Desulfobacterales bacterium
ATTGTTTTTGACCCATCCCCGAAACGCGGGTCGTCGCGATCTTCGCTGTCCCTTTGGCTGTCGCGAAGCGCATCGAAGATATCAATCCACAAAGCGCAGCACGGAATATTACCGCACCAAAGAAGGTAAGGGTAAAAAAAGTGATCTAAACGCCCGCCGTTCTGCCAAAGACCACCGCTTTAAACATGCAAACGAAGCTGAAAAAGAAAAAAACCATTGCAAAGATTTGCAAGCCCCGCTGGATGAACCCACCCTGAGCTACCTTCAGTCGGTCACCAGTTTGATAGAGGCAAGAACGGTCTGCCGCAAGGAGATTATCAGGCTGGTAAATACCATTTTGAGACAACACCGCATCGATCAAAGCCTCAAGTTGCTATATACTGTTAAAAATTGTCGGACAAAACCGCCTTAAGGTGTAACGATGAGCGCAAACATCAAAATACTGAGCCAGGATGGACGTTATTAAAGCTGTGATGCCGCTTTTGTGGCGGCGGTACTGTGTTTGAACATAATTTTTACAAGCAGGTGTATCATGATTACAAAAAAACCGCTTTATCCGCAAAGAGTACGTAAAATCAACGGCAGCTTTGCCTTTATTGAACATCGCTTTTTACGCCATGGCTTTTGGCAAGATCTCAGCCATCACGAACTGTTACTGTATATCTTTTTGGTTTTGGTGGCCGATCGCAAGGGACTATCCTACTACAGCTATGACAAGATCTGCATTTTGTTGCGAATCAGTGTGGATGAGTACATCCTGGCCCGTGACGCTCTGATCGAAAAGGATCTCATCGGCTTTGACGGATACCTCTTCCAGGTTCTCTCGTTGCCCGATAAGCCGTTGACGGTCGGCAGCAAGCCGCTTCGATCACAGCAAGAAATACAACAAAAAGATCCGGCCACCATTAGTCAGATTATCAAAGAGGCCTTCTCAAAATGATAAAAAAACCAAACGCCATGTTCTCCATGGGTATCGATCAGATCGACTTACGCCTGTTGGCGTTGCGCACGCCGACCGCCATGGCGGTTGAGCGCATGGCCGCATCGCTGATAAAGCGCGGGCAACTCACACCGATCATTATCGCCGATGACGGCCAGCACCCCATGCTGATAGATGGCTTCAAACGGCATCAAGCCGCCCAAAGCCTGGGACTGGATTCGCTGAAGGCGACTTGTTTAAGCGCTGATGCGACCCAAGCCAAGGTTATGATGTATCTGCTCAACCGCGCCGGCACTTTCTCCATGATCCAGGAGGCCATACTGGTGCGGGAGTTAGTCGATAGCGATGGTCTGACCCAGAACGAGGCGGCTAAATTGCTCGATCACCATAAAAGCTGGGTCAGCCGTCGGCTTTTGATGATAAGGCATTTGGCCCCGCCGATCATCGAGGATCTCAAACTTGCGCTTCTGCCCCCTGGGTCCGCTCCGGCACTGGCGCGGTTGCCGTCGTGCAACCAATCGGATTTTGCGGCTGCCATACAAATGCATTGCTTATCGGTCAAACAAATCAGGGACTTGATCGACCTGTGGTTTAAGGCCGCTGCCCCTCAAACCAAACAGTTTCTGCTCAAATCTCCCATCGAGGCCTTAAATATCATCGAAGAAGAAAACAAAAACATGGCATCCCTGCAAAAAACCTTGCAGAAGATCGGCAAGCTTATCAGCGTTTTTGAAAATCAATTGCAAACACGAAGCCAAGAGTTGAGTCGCGAAGCAATAAGCACACTTACAAAATTCATCCAACCGCTAAAAGTCGATTTGCTTGCCGTTCAGCAGTATGTATCCAAGGAGAATCTATGAGTCGTTTAACTCAGCAGCAGCAATCCGATATTAGGCAAGTATTCAAAGAAACCGGTTCCATAAGACATACAGCCAGACGAACAGGCATTAGCCGCAATGCTGTGCGCAGAGAACTCAGACGACTATCCCTGCCCAATGCGCCGGCCTCTTATAAAAGAGCCAGCAAGCTGGATGCTTATAAAGCCAAAATAGGATATCTGGTCGGCGAAAAACATCTCACGGCCGTACGGGTGCTTGAAGAAATCAACGCTCTCGGCTATCAAGGCGGCTATTCCATCCTCAAGGATTATATCCGCACCATCCGACCGAAACCTTTTCGACGGCCTACACCACCCATCGACCATCCCCCGGGCGAGGAAGGGCAGATGGATTGGAGCCCGCATGCCACCATTATTGGGGGCCAAAGGCAGATTGTGCATACCGGCTCCATTGTGCTGTGTTTCAGTCGTTGGCTTTTTATCCGCCATTTTCCCGATGAGACCATTGAAAGGGTCATCGGCTTGCATGAAGAAGCCTTTGAGGAATTAGACGCAGTCCCACACACCATGACTTATGATAATATGACCACCGTCGGACGTCACACGGGGCCCGCAAAGATCTGGATCAATCCCACTTTTAAAAGATTTGCCGATCAATACGGCTTTAAAATCATTATCCTGCCTCCAGGTGCCAAAGAGCGTCATGGTAAAGTTGAACGCCCCTTTCACTACATCGAACATAACTTCATTGCCGGCCGGGAGTTTGAAAATATGGAGGACATCAATCGACGAGCGGACCTGTGGCGGGCCAATACGGCCAATGTACGCATCCATGGAACACTCAGAGAGCGCCCCGTGGATCGACTCATCAGAGAAAGGCCTTACCTCAAATCCTTGCCTCGCAGCCTCTCCGATGTCTTTTTCAAAGAAGTCGATCGTCTGATTCATACCGATTTTTGTGTGGCCGTCGACACCAATCGCTACAGCACCGACCCAAATCTCATCGGACAAGACGCCAAGGTTCGTCTTTACAAGGATCACCTTGAGATCTGGGTCAACCAGCAACTGGACTGCAAGCACACATACGTGCAGGATCGATTTAAACGCCAGGTGCTGCCTGAACATGAACAGATATACAAAAAAATAACCGGACAGCGTCAGCTGCTAAAAAACGCCTTTCTGCGCCTGGGGCAGCCAGCGGTGACATATTATGAAGGCCTCAAAAAACAACGCGGGGCCGCCGCCGGCTATCATCTGCAGCGTATCTTGCAATATGCAGAGCGCCACGGCCACGACGTGGTCGCCGGAGCTCTGGCCCATGCCGCCCGCTATGGCGCTTACAGCGCCGATGCGGTTTTACGAATTATCCAGGGTAAAAAACTCAAACAAGGCTCACGAATTGCTACTGAAGTGGTCCCGGAAAACATCCGCCAGTGGCTTCGCGCTTGCGCTGTGGAAAAGCAGGACCCTGACCTTTATGACAAAATGGTCCAAAAAAACAATAAAGACCCGGAAGAAGATGAATGAATCAAGTCCTTGTTGAAAAAGTCAAACAGGATCTTCGCCAATTACGACTTAAAGATATGGCACAAGCCCTTGAAGCGGCCTTGCAAAAAGCTCATAAACAAAAACAAGGCCACCTTCAGTTCCTGGCCGATTTGGTACAAAAACAAC
>JASFGH010000495.1:0-3450 GCA_050123865.1 Desulfobacterales bacterium
ATCATTGCCGGCCGCCGAGGAGATGATATCGTTGACTGAAGCAATCAAAAAAAAATCACAAGTGCTCACGGATGATTTCCATCTACACTATTTCCCCAATATCCCAGTGGATGAACCTGCAGATGATAATGGACGCCGGGCAAGCAACAGCGAATTTAAGCGCTCGCATTTTAATGATATAGATCCAAATCCAACCTGCTTAGCGGATTCGCCTGCTACTGCGGAAGAAGCAACACCGGTCGCAGAACCAGGACCTGCGATTGATAACATTAAAGAAAGCGCTTTCCAAAGGGGTTTTTTGGAAGGCAAAAGAGTGGGTTTTGAGACCGGATCGAATAAAGCGCAGCGTGTTATTGAAAGCCTGCAAAGTACTCTTGAGCAATTGCAAAATATTCGCACTGAAATTCATCAAGAGCTTGAAAAAGAAGTTACGCATCTAGCGCTGTCAATTGCCAAAAAAATTGTCTGTCATGAGATCAAAACAACCCGGGAAACAGTTGCCTGTGTTGCAGGTGAAGCACTTGCGCGAGTCGACAATCCGGGTAAAATAAAAATCAAACTCAACCCCGACGATCTGCAATTCATTCAGAACACCCAATCTCAATTCACCCAGTTCCTGCAACATTTCGATCACATTGACTTCGAGGCCCAGGACTCGATTCAAAGCGGTGGCTGTTTGATTGAAACCGATCGGGGGGACATCGACGCACGCATTGAAAAGCAATTTGAAGCCATTGAAGAAGCATTTCGGGTACAGTTTTCGCAGCCGAAACAGGAGTGCGAATAAGAAGCGATGGAAAACCCATTGCGCCTGGATAAATATCGCCAATGCCTGGATTCGACCTGCACCATTCAGGCCAACGGAAAAGTGACCAATATTGTCGGTCTAGTTATTGAAGCCCGGGGGCCGGTCTCCAAGCTGGGCACCGTGTGTGACATTTATACCAAAGGCGAGTTGCGCAAGATCAGTGCTGAGGTTCTGGGGTTCCGTGATGATAAGGTCATGATGATGCCCTTAGAGGACATGCGGGGCATCGGGCCCGGCTGTCCGATTGTTGCCCGCGAGCAAAGAGCGGTTATTCCGGTCGGCAACGGGCTTTTAGGGCGGGTCATCGATGGTCTCGGCAATCCCATCGATAACCAAGGACCGATACACGTTGAATGTGAATATCCGATATACGGAATGCCGGTCAACCCTTTATCCCGCCAGCGGATTACCAAGCCGCTCGATCTGGGCATCCGGGCCATCAATGGATTGTTAACCCTTGGATGTGGCCAGCGAATCGGAATTTTTGCCGGATCCGGAGTGGGCAAAAGCGTGTTGCTGGGCATGATTGCCCGTAAAACGGCTGCCGATGTAAACGTGCTTGCTCTGATTGGTGAGCGCGGCCGTGAAGTTAAGGAGTTTATTGAAAAAGAACTCGGCCCGGAAGGCCTCAAACGCTCGGTGATTGTGGTGGCGACCTCGGATCATCTACCGCTGATTCGTATGCGGGGTGCCTTTATTGCAACTGCCATTGCTGAGTTTTTCCGTGATCAGGGCCACCATGTCAATTTAATGATGGATTCGGTCACTCGCTTTGCCATGGCGCAGCGGGAAATCGGGCTGGCACTAGGCGAACCGCCGACCACCAAAGGGTATACGCCGTCTGTCTTTACGGTTTTGCCCAAATTATGCGAGCGGGCAGGGACATCGGCCAGCAGGGGCACCATCACCGGGCTCTATACCGTTCTAGTGGAAGGTGATGACACCAACGAGCCTATTGCGGATGCCCTGCGGTCCATCCTTGACGGCCATATCAATCTCTCGCGAGATTTGGCCAATCAGGCCCATTATCCGGCCATTGATGTGCTGGGCAGTGTCAGCCGGGTCATGGAAGATATTGTGGATTCAAAACAAAAGCGCTGTGCCCGCAAATTAAAGGAGGTTATGGCCATCTATCGCAAGTCCGAAGACTTGATTAATATCGGCGCTTATGTGGCCGGCAGCAACCCGAAAATCGATTACGCCATCTCGATGATGGATAAGATCAACCGCTATTTAAAGCAGGATATCGACGATACGAGTACATTTGAAGATTGCATTTCCCAATTGACCGGGCTGTTTGAATCATAAAACCAATTTTGCCGGTTAGATCATAGAAGTCAAAATGATTACAACAGCATCCGTCTTTCAGTCGATGAATGTCAGCAAAGTGGAGATTGGATAAATCACTTTCAGTTCACCCATCGCCCGTATGCCGCCATGTACCGATTCAGACTAGAACCTTTGCTCAATCATCGGCGCTATCAGGAAGAAGTGCTTCAAAAAGAGCTTGCTGACAAAAAGAAGCGCCTCCAGACAGAGCAACGCATCCTGCGGAATCTGAAAGATAAAAAACGACAGAACCAGCAACAGCTGGACACCCGACAAAAACAAGGGCACCCGGCCTCTGAGCTAAAACTGTATGTTGATTTCATTGATCACCTCAAAGCCGAGCTGAAAGCCCAACTGGAACGTGTCAGGAAAGCCCAGCTTCAATGTGATTCTGTTCGCCATGCTTTATTGGCAGCCATGAAAAGACGCAAGGCACTTGCAAAACTCAAAGAAAAGGACCGCAAGGCCTATGAGCAAACCCAGCTAAAAAAAGAACGCGCTCTATTAGACGATGTCGCCGGGCACCAATACATTTTAAAATCCTAAACAATTGAATAATGACACAGCCTGATGCAGGTGAAAGAAGGGTGGTAAGGATTACCATTTCAGGAAAATTTTGCCGTTCAAATGGCGATTTATTTGGGCAGAAACAGGCGCATAACTGTTGTCCTTTAAATTCTCAAAACGATCGCGTTTAGTAATAATGATATACATATCAAACAGTTATGGGAACGCTGATTTTGGCTGAAGTCCTGACCGAAAATACCCAGCCTTTTTCTCAAGCATTGGCACGCTTGATGCACAAAGCTTTGACGGTCAACACGTCTTGAGCCGCCGTTACCGGCCACATTAAGGAAGAGATGTATGTCGTTTGAGACTTTAATAATGCCAGCTGCTCCCCAGCCGACCGCCAACTGTGTAAACAGTTCGCCGGCCGCTAATCCGGCAATTGTGAAACTCGATCAATCGGCTCAACCAGCCGATCAAAAGGAGAGTTTCCTGGCGACGTTAAATCGCGTTTCCGAGCGCAGATCCTGCAGTTATAACCGCTCAAATGCCGCTGAAAGCCAAACCGCCCAATCGGTAAAACCTTATCAGAAAACGGCCAACACTGATGACTCGGGCAGCACCGTCGCAGTAGATGCAGTTCAGCCTGGGCCGGTCGAGTTTGAAGTGACCGAATCTGTACCGGAAACGCCGCTGGTCTGTGAATGGCCGGTCATGAATCTGTTTCAGATGGTGTTTACAACTGGTGGCACATGGCTGTATCAAGGCCCAACCTATCCCTTTAAACCGTTAAGCAGTAATGATTT
>JASFGH010000496.1:0-3440 GCA_050123865.1 Desulfobacterales bacterium
AATCAAATTGCTCATATAGCTGATTGCGCAGAGCAAGATTTTCTTCTTTGAGATGTTTGTGCTCGATCGCTTTTTCCACAGCCAACAGAAGCTCGTCGTCGGTAAATGGCTTGGCCAGGTAGTCAAAGGCACCTGATTTCATGGCCTGGACTGCATTTTTAACCGTCGAATAGCCGGTCATAACAATCACATAAGCACCGGGCTTGTCCTGACGGATGATCCGCAAAATGTCCATCCCGTCGGTATCGGGCAGTTTCATATCCAGAAGGGCCAAATCATATTGGCCTTTTAAAAACGCATCGAGACCTTCTTTGCCGGTCAAACAGGTGTCTACCGTACATTTTTCTGAAAGCACAGCCCGGCATCCATCGCAAACGACCGGCTCATCATCAATAATCAAAATGTGGCTTTCGTGCATTAACAGGCCTCTCGGTTGTCTGGTGCATTATTGTTGTCCCGGCAGCGATTTTGCGGCTGCACGGATTGGGCTAAAATCGGAAGCTCTATTACGAGGCGGGCACCCTGCCCAGATTGGCTGAAAGCATGGATGTCGCCCGCGTGGTTTTTAACAATCGCGTAACTGACTGCCAGACCCAGACCCGTGCCTTTGGATTTGGTGGAAAAAAAGGGCTCGAAAATTTTCGCGAGATTCTCCGCAGGAATACCGTTGCCGGTATCCGTAATTTCGATAAGGGCCTTCTCGCGGCCTTTATCGATGCTACTGGTCGCGGTGATGATGCCTTTTTCTTCAATGGCTTGCACCGCATTCAGCAACAGATTCACAAAGACCTGTTCGATCTGGTTTTCATCCAGCAGTGTTTCGGGCATTTCGTCGGCAAGATGCTTTTCGATCTGAATGTGATGCAGGCGAAATTCGTTTTCCAAAATTTTCAAGGCCTTTTCCAGGATGGCGTTCGGATTCGCCATTTCCTTGCGTGGCTCCCGATCACGAGAGAATTCCAAAAGCTCCTGGATAATGGTTTTGCAGCGCACCGTCTCTCGAACAATGACATCCAGCCCTTCTTTCAGGTCGCCCTTGGCGGGCACTTTTTTTCTCAAATTTGAGCTGAAAAGTAAAATACCCGCCAGCGGATTATTGATTTCATGCGCAATCCCTGCTGCCATGCGTCCCAGGGCCGACATCTTCTCGGTTTGAATGGCCAGGTGGTCATAACGGGCTTTCTGGTTTTCGATCAGACGGGCCTTGTTGATCGCACAGGCGCATTGCTCGCCGATGGAAACCATAAAATCAAGTTCATCTTCTGAAAAATTTCTGGTCTCAGGCAGATAGATTCTTAAAAGCCCGATGATTTGATCTGCAACGGTCAGGGGGATGTCTAAAATCATGCGGATGCCTTCATCCCAGGCCGCCTGCGGGTATTCGACCCGGGGGGCTTTCCAGATATCATCGATGATCAAAACCCGGTTTTGTCGGATTTCATCTGTAATAATTTTTTCGCTCGTAACGGGTCCTTTATTCAGATATCTTTCACCCAGACCGAATGCAGCCACAACCGCAAACTGCTGTGTTTCCAGGTTGCGGATTCTGAGCAAAGCACCTTTGGCGGTGAGCAGATCCGTCGCTTTCCAGACAACCCGATCCAGGACCTCTTTTAAACTTTTGCCGGTGTGCACCAGGGTGCTAATGTCCCGGAAAACCCGGTAAAAGGTTTCGATACTGATTTCCGAATCGGTAGACAGTTGGGTGTGTAGTGTATTCATTTTTCTCAGCAATTGATCATTGTGCATGAATTATGCCATTAGATGAAATCTAACTTAGTTGTATAAATTCATATACTTATCCTTATAAAAATTTTCGAATAGCCCAAGTTGCGCTAAATTATTTGAAAAATTTCGAAATCTTTTCGCAAAATTTCGAACGAACAGGAGTTCCACGACTGATGGATGATTTAAAACCCTGGCAGGATCAGCATGAAATCAATAATGGGGTCAGTAGAAATATAAGTGTTGCCCGTTTCTTCTTAGGGCAATGGAATGATAAAAACCGGTTTCATTGTTCCAGCGTAATATCCTTTTCAGATAGGATAGACGTCTGGTTCATTTTATCTTTAATCCCTGTTTTTCCTCCTACCAGGCTCATCAGCGGAATCGGGGGTTTGCTAAATCCCAGCATTCGAAAGAGCCCGGAGTTGGATTCATCAGAATCGATCACAAGCGTCTTCAATCCTTTCGCTTGAGCCGCAGCCGACAGAAGGCATACGACGCTATTTTTACCGCTGCCACCTTTACCACACACCGATAATTTCATCTTTACCATCCCTTATTTCTTTTGTTTCTAAGCCGCCTGGCGGCCTTTCTCTAAAGCCTCCAGATTGATGGGTATCAGCTTTCTTTTACCCGAAAATTCATCCCTGACAGAATCCTTTAGCAAATCGAAATCGACAATTTTACTGCGGGCAACAAAGGCACCCAGCGCCACGATATTGGCAACTTTGACATTCCCCAAATCCTTGGCAATGCCGATGATCGGGACGCTAAATTCATCCACATCGTTGCGCCCGGAATGAATGGAGATTAATGAGCTGTTGATAAATATGACGCCCCCGGGTTTCACCGCGGGTGCAAATTTTTCAAGAGAGGGGCGGTTCATGGCCACCAGATGCTGTGGATTTTGAATAATCGGTGAGCCGATGGGCCGGTCACTGGAGACCACTGTGCAATAGGCCGTTCCGCCACGCATTTCTGGACCGTATGACGGGATCCAAACGACTTCGGATCCGGCCTGCATTTCTGCATGCGCAAGGATCTTGCCGATTAACATGATGCCCTGGCCACCAAATCCGGCAAATTTCACTTCACTTTGCATCGGATTGCCTCCCCATTTGAGCTGATAGCGGATCGTTCATTACGGCTGTAAAAAGAACAACTTCTTTCAGTTGCGCTAAGCAGCACGCTTTTGCGGTTCAGTCGCTTTCTCAGGCGTCTTGTACTCGCCCAATGGATAATACGCATGCATGTTCTCTTCGGCCCATTTGACTGCTTCTACCGGTATCATTCCCCAGTTGGTCGGACAGGTGCTGATCAATTCGACGAAGCTAAAACTTCGATGCTGCACCTGGCAGGTAAAGGCCTTCTTAATAGCTTTCTTTGCTTTGACAATGTATTTAGGTTTGATGAGCGATTGCCGGGCGATATATCCCGGTGTTTCCAGGGCAGCAAGCACTTCAGCCATTTTCATGGGCATCCCCACCTCGTCTACATTTCGCCCCTGAGGTGACGTTGTTGTTTTTTGCTGCGGCAATGTCGTCGGCGCCATCTGTCCGCCGGTCATTCCATAAACTGCATTATTGATAAAGATGACCGTAAACTTTTCACCCCGGTTGGCCGCATGGATAATTTCTGAAGTTCCAATGCTCGCCAGATCCCCATCCCCCTGATAGGTAAACACCATCAGATCGGGTCGAACCCGTTTGATGCCG
>JASFGH010000497.1:0-3414 GCA_050123865.1 Desulfobacterales bacterium
ATGGGCGCGCACTGAAGGTGACAAGATCAAAATCGGCATATCGGATTACGCCCAGGACCAGCTCGGCGATATCGTCTTTGTGGAATTACCGGAGGTCGGCGATACCTTCGGCCAGGGTGATGAATTTGGCACGGTGGAGTCCGTTAAGGCGGTTTCTGAGCTTTACATGCCGGTCTCCGGGGAGGTGGTTGCCATAAACGACACCCTGGAAGATGCTCCTGAAAAGGTGAACAATACGCCATACGGCGATGGGTGGATGCTTGAAATCAAAGCGGATAATCCAGCTGAAATGGATGACCTCATGGACAATAATGCTTATGTTGAAATGCTGAAAGGATAATCACCATGCGTTACTTACCCCATACTCCGGAAGATATCGCCACCATGCTCAAGGCGGTGAAGATTGACAGCCTCGAGGGGTTATTTGCCCATATCCCGGAAGATTGCCGCCGCGTAGAAGCGCTGAACATTCCGGCGGCGCTAACGGAATGGGAATTAAACGACCACATGGGCGAACTGGCCCAAACGATGGCAACCGCACCGGAATACAAGGTGTTTTTGGGCGCCGGCAGTTATCGGCATTACGTTCCGGCAGCAGCATCTTTTTTGGCCGGCCGATCGGAATTTGTCACTGCCTACACCCCCTATCAACCCGAGGTCAGTCAGGGCACGCTGCAGGCCATCTTTGAGTACCAGACGCTGACCGCCCGGTTGCTGGGCATGGAGGTTGCCAATGCATCACAATATGACGGTGCCTCGGCGCTGGCCGAGGCAATGCTGATGGCCATCCGTGTTTCTCGCAAAAAAACGGTTGCGGTTTCACGCGCCGTTCATCCGATGTATCGACGGGTGCTGGCAACCTATTTTGAACCTACCGAGTTTAATATCGTAGAGCTGCCATATCTTTCAGACGGCACCACCGATATAGGCGCGCTGAAGGAAATGGACGATCTGGGGGGGGTGGCCGTTCAATCACCGAATTTTTTTGGTTGCGTTGAAAACACAGAGGCGATCAAACCATCACTGCCAAATAAAAAAGCGCTGCTGGTGGTATGTTTCAGTGAACCGCTGGCATACGGCCTCTATAAAAGCCCGGGACAATGCAACGCCGATATCGCCTGCGGCGAGGGCCAGAGCCTGGGTATCCCGCCCACTTTTGGCGGCCCGGGCCTGGGTATGTTTGCCGCCAGGATGAAATACGTCCGTAACATGCCGGGACGCCTGGTCGGGCAGACAATGGATAAAGAAGGCAACCGGGGCTATGTGCTCACACTATCCACCCGGGAGCAGCATATTCGCCGCGAGAAGGCCACCTCCAACATATGCACCAACCACAGCCTTTGCGCGCTGGCAGCTGTGATGTATATGGCTTCGCTGGGCGGTTCCGGTTTTAAAGAATTGGCCCGGCTCAATTATGACAAAGCCGAGTACTTCAAAGGTGCATTGCAGCAGGCCGGATTCAAGTTGCCGTTTTCGCGGCCGACCTTCAATGAGTTTGTGGTCGCATTTCCGGATGGCTTTGAAAAAAACTATCAAGATTTACTGCAAAAAAAAATAATTGCCGGCCTGCCGCTGGTTGATTTTTATCCGGAGCTAAAAAACCATTACTTGCTGTGTGCAACCGAGACAACCGCCCGGGATGATATGGATACCCTGGTCAAGGAGATCGTACAATGAAAGAGACCTTAGGCACTACGGGATTGATATTCAATGAACCGTTGCTGTGGGAAAAGGGGAAAAGGGGCCGATGCGGTTTTTCACTTCCCCGGCGCGATGTGGCCGAACATCCGGTCGATAATACACTGCAAGGCTCCGGTCCTGATTTTCCGGACCTGAGCGAGGTCGACGTCGTGCGTCACTACATCCGCCTCTCACAGTGGAACTTTTCGGTCGATTCGGGCATGTATCCTCTGGGCTCGTGCACCATGAAATATAACCCCAAAACCAACGAGGTCCAATCCGCGCGGCCCGGACTCGCGCAGGCGCACCCGTTGCTGCCGCAGCATCTGTCGCAGGGCGTACTTCAGCTAATGTACGAGCTTGAACAATACCTGACCGAAGTCACCGGGATGGATGCCACAGCCTTGCAGCCAGCTGCCGGCGCCCATGGCGAGCTCGCCGGCATGCTTTTGTTTTATGCCTATCATAAAAGCAAAGGGGCTCCGCGCTCCAAAATCATTGTGCCGGATACGGCCCACGGCACTAACCCGGCCAGCGCAGCGCTGTGCGGCTACCGCTCCGTTCCGATCAAATCAAATGAGAGAGGCGTGCTTTCACCGCGAGCGGTTGAGGCGGTCATGGATACGGACACTGCCGGCATCATGGTCACCAATCCCAATACATTGGGCCTTTTCGAAGAAAACATTAAAACCGTTTCCGATATTGTGCATGCCAAAGGCGGCCTGGTTTACGGCGACGGCGCCAACATGAACGCCATCATGGGTATCGTCAACATGGGCGAGCTCGGCATTGATGTGCTGCATCTTAATCTGCACAAAACCTTTTCCAGCCCGCATGGTGGCGGCGGTCCCGGTTCCGGACCGGTCTGTGTTCGCAAGCATCTGGAGCCGTTTTTACCGGTACCCCGCGTGATTAAGCAAAAAAATCGCTAAATTTTGTCCGAGGACTTCCCCGAAAGCTTCGGTAAAATCCATGCCTTTTACGGTAATGTGGGCGTCATGATCCGGGCTTACAGTTATATCCTCAGTATGGGGCCTGAGAATCTGAAAAAGGCCAGCCAGCTTGCCGTTTTAAATGCCGCCTACATTAAAGACCGGTTAAAGGGAACCTTTCATTTAGCTTATGACCGGCCCTGCATGCATGAATGTGTCTTTTCAGATAAACTCCAGGAGCCGTACAAGGTCACAACCCTGGACATGGTCAAGCGGCTGATGGATTATGGATTTCATCCCCCGACGATTTATTTCCCGCTGGTGGTGCCCGGAGCGATCATGATCGAGCCGACAGAAACCGAATCCAAGGAGGATATCGACCTGTTTATTGAATCGATGAAAGCAATTGCCAGGGAGGCAAAGGAAAATCCTGAACGACTGCATGCCGCTCCCGGCAAGACCAAGCGCAAAAGACTGGATGAAACCCTGGCTGCTCGCAAACCGTGTTTGACCGGATAGGATGTGGTCCGTAGTCAGTGGTCCGTTGCGAGCAGCTACCTGATAATTATATGAGGGGAGTTATTTTTAATCGACCGCGGAATGAAATATCAGCGACTTCATCGTGTAAACTCATGATTAAGGGAGTGTAGCGAAATAACAGAATTCTAATATAAAATATCGAGTTAGACCCAGATTCAAATTTGCGCCTATTGGTGGCTTTGGGGTTATTGCTGTTCTTTCGCAACGCTCCCTAAACCATTCAGACAGTGCACGATTTCGCTGCTGATAATTCATTCCGCTA
>JASFGH010000498.1:0-3409 GCA_050123865.1 Desulfobacterales bacterium
CATGTCCACACCAATAATGCGGCCGGTTTCTCCTACCGACTTTGCCGCCAGAAAGCAATCAAAGCCGCCGCCGCTGCCCAGATCCAGAACCGTTTCGCCTTCTTTCAAAGAAGCGATTGCCTGGGGATTGCCACAACCCAGCCCCATGTTGGCACCTTCGGGGGCGTTGTCCAGCTGCTCTTGGGTATACCCGAAAGCCTGTGACATTTTTTCAATGGAAACCGGTTTCGAATCACAGCAGGATGAAAGCGCACTGCAGCCGCAGCCGGACGTTTTTTGTTTGGCAATTTGACCGTAACGGCTTCTGACCGCCTGGCGAATTTCATCTGAATTTTTCGTTTCCATTTATTGTAGCCTCCCTGTTTTATATTTCGACAGCTATCGAATTATTTGCCCAAAAAAAATTTTTAGTCCTGCTAAAACGCTAAAACGAAAAAAAATATTTCAATTCATCCAAAATTTCCGGGTCCACCCAGCACTCAATGTTCTGCCCCCTACGCTGAGTCTTAATTAACCCTACCTGGCGTAACTCTTTGATATGATGCGAAACCGTGGACGGCACGATATCCAGATCCTTGCCGATATCACCCACACAGGCCGTATCGTCAGGCTCATAGACACCAATGGTGCCCGGCTTACAGCAGGTGGCCAGACTAAAGAAAATTTTTAGCCGGTTCGGATTAGACAGCGCCTTAAAGATGGCGGCGTAGCGATTAAATTTGTTTTCATTATTCGACATATATCGAATTATAAAACAAATAAATTTTTTGTCAACATCTTTTTCAATTTTTTTAATTGCGCAGGATTTCTAGCAGCTTCTGCTCTTTCCGTTTGCCGATAATATACTGGTATATGGACATGGACAAGCAGGTGAAGGTAAATACAATTGAAAAAAGCAAGCCCCAGAATGAGGATAGGATGGCCTTGGCGATTTTGCTTCCCGGGCCAACGTAAGCGGGTTGCACAAAAATAAAGGCAATAATGAGAAATGTCAGACCGATACCCAGAAGTCTGTTCTTATTCATAATATCCCTCCGACGAAAACTTCTCCAGATAAAAGCAAAAAATATACCATCGAAATGCAGGAATAATTTTATATGTGATTACAGGGATATATGTAATTTGGGGATTTTGGGTAGGACGTAAAGTTACAAATATTGTCATCAAAGACAGCGCTAAATGTCAGCCATCATTTCTTAGCGCGTTTATCTCAGGCTGCTTTCATGATCCAGCAACCATTGTTTGCGCCAGATACCGCCACCGAATCCGACCAGCTTGCCGTCGCTGCCGATCACGCGGTGACAGGGAATAATCAGCGGCACCGGGTTTTTATTGTTGGCATTGCCCACTGCTCGATAAGCCGTCGGACGATCGATGGCGCGGGCTACATCGCCGTAAGAGGTGGTCTGGCCAAAAGGAATTTTTTGCAGCTGCCGCCAGACGGCTTTTTGAAAATCGGTTCCTTCCAGCAATAACGGCACGTCGAATTTTTGGCGTCGGCCTTTGAAGTATTCTTCCAGCTGTCGCAGGCATTCCGTCATGCTTGCCGGCAGGTTATTATCGATCACCAACGGGTCTGTATTGAACCTGATCGTCATAATGCCTTTGTCGGTCCCGACAATTTCAAAAGGCCCAATTTCAGACCAATAGCAAGCCGTATAGGTTCTCACACACACCTCCCTGTAAAAGCTTAACTATTTTTAAGATAGCTTTTTAAAGGGCTTTGACCGATACCCGGCCACACCCTCATCACCCCGAATGCCGCCCGTATGATAATCCACATCGCAGTAATCAGCCAGATCCAGGTCAGGGCGCCTGATGCCGTTTTATCGAGCAGATAAATCGCCGTCGCACCGAAGACGGTTGCCGCTACCATGACATTTCGTAGGTAACGAAAATCTCCGGTTCCCCAGTGGATGCCATCGGTGGCAAAGGCCAAGGCGTTGATCGGCTGGCTAATAACCGCCACCAGCCAGGCGGGAAAAAAAATGTTTGCCGCCGACGGCGGCAGCAACAGCCGCACAACCCAATTCTGACCCAGCCACATGCCTGCACCCAAGAAAATTCCGGTGCCAAGACTCCAAGCGCAGGCCAGCCGGGCCACGCGGCGTGCATGCGCCAGTCGGCCGGGGCCTATAAAATAGCCAATCAGGCTTTGCCCGGTGATGGCGAAAGCATCCAGAAAAAGCGCAGTAAACACCCACACCTGCCGGATCGCCTGATGGGAAGCTCCGGCGTCTGCGCCGATGCGGGTCGCAGCGCGGGTGGTAAAAATAAAAAAAGCCGTCAGCAGACCGGTGCGCACAAACAGATCACGCCCGATCTGAAACAGCTTCAACATATCACCCGCCCTGAAACGATGGGGAGCTCCCAGACGGCGCAAGACCACTGCCGTCACCCACAGGGCGCTCACCCATTGGCTGATAACACTGGCCAATCCTGCACCGAAAATGCCCAGGCGCGGGAACGGTCCGTAACCAAAAATGAGCAGCGGATCTAAAATAATGTTTAGAAGGTTAATGCTGACAGCCACCCAGAAAGGGGTGCGCATATCCTGCAACCCCCTGAGAATCCCGAAAACCGCCAGACTGACCAGGACCGCCGGGGCTCCGTACAGGCGCACCTGTATGTATTGGGAAGCAAATTCATGGACGGCACCCCTGGCGCCCATTAGGGAAGATACGTGGCGTACCAAAGGCAGGCCGCCGAGCATCATGAGCACGCCGATGGCTGCGCTCATGGCAATGGCAAGCCCTCCGATTTCAGCTGTCCGTTTCATTTCAATCCGGCCATAAACCTGTGCTACTTCGGTCTGGGTGCCAATGCCTAAAAAATTAAAGACCCAGAAAATACTTGAAAGTGCAACAGTGCCGGCCCCCAGGGCAGCCAGGGACTCTGCGCCCAGGCGGGCGACAAAAGCGGTATCCACCAGTCCTGTTAAGGGCTCTGCCACCAGCGACAGCAACACCGGCAAAGACATGGACAACAGGGTCTTGTGCGGTGACCTTACAAAGGGATGTTCTTTTTGTGGGTTGTCTGCAATCTTCATGCTGCGATCCGCCGGATGAACCATAAAGAGTTAATAGCGATCTTGTAATCCGTGTGGCCGTATTTAGATCTGATGCAATTGTTCCGTGATAGTTAAAATCGCAGCTGGGCGCAATAAAAATCAGATCCAGTAGCGATTCAAAGTCACTGGCGAAAAATTTACACCTGGACTTGCAAGGGCCTGGCCGGGTCTGTTACGGTAACCGCCAGATTACGACAAATGGACCGAAGACGATTGCACATCAAAAACAGCGATTCCGCCCCGATGTTGCATATTAAATACCTTTGGAAAAGAACAGGACCGGCTTTTATTCGATGCGAGACGGCCACTTTTTAGCGCTGCAGGCATTGGTTTTTGCCC
>JASFGH010000499.1:0-3386 GCA_050123865.1 Desulfobacterales bacterium
CCCCGGACATACCGCATTAAATTATATGGGCAAAAAAATTTCGTTCAAGCAGCTGGACGCAATGGTCAACCAGTGTGCCCGGGCGCTGATGGATCTGGATATCCGACCGGGTGAAAAAGTTGCTGTATGCCTGCCCAATATTCCTCAGGTGATTGTCGCCAACATGGCCATCTTGCGCATCGGGGCCGTTGCCGTCCAGAACAACCCGCTTTACACCGAAAGGGAACTGGCATATCAGCTCAGCGACTCGGATTCAAAACACGTCATTACACTCACGCTTTTGATCCCGCGCATCCAAAAAATAAAGCCCAAAACGAAGATCGAAAAAATCATCGGCTGCCACATTCATTCATATCTCCCGTTTCCCAAAAAGCAGCTTTTTCCACTGGTGAAAAAAAACATGTACTGCAGGGTTCAAGCCAGCGATGACATTCTGATTTTCTGTGATCTAATTCCGCGATATTCAGCCGATCCGATTCAAGAACAGAGTAAATGGGATGCGCTGGCGGCCCTTATATACACCGGAGGTACCACCGGTGTCAGCAAAGGCGTTATGCTCAGCCATGCCAACCTGAGCTGTAATGTCCAGCAGTTCGTAGCCTGGTTTCCGGAATTAAACCCCGGTGAAGAACGCTTGATGGGTAATTATCCAGTCTTTCATTCAGCCGGATTTGCCACCATGCAGAACCTGGTGACCTGGCAGGGCTGGGAGCACATCATGGTGCCAAGGCCGGAACCGAAAATAAACATCCAGTTGATCCAGAAATTCAAACCCACTTTTTTACCGGGTGTTCCGACCTTGTTTGTGGGATTGCTTGCTGACTCTAATTTCAGTAAATTGGATCTATCCTCAATCAAGGGCTTTTTTTCCGGTGCTGCCCCACTGGCATCTGATACGATCAGCGCATTAAAAGACATCAGTGGTGCAACGATGTGTGAAGTTTATGGTACGACTGAAACAGCCCCTTACGCTACGGTCACGCCCTGGGGCGGAAATATCAGGCCCGGGACGGTGGGTGTCCCGATACCGGATACGGACATCAAAATTGTGGCTATCGACGATCCGGCCAAAGAACTTCCCCCCGGCGAAGCCGGCGAAATTGTCATCAAAGGCCCTCAGATTATGATGGGGTATTACAAGCAGCCGGAAGAGACCACAGCAGTGCTTAAAGATGGCTGGTTTTATTCCGGAGATATCGGCACGTTCGACAAAGATGGCTATCTGTCGATTGTCGATCGCAAAAAAGACATGATTATTGCCGGCGGGTACAATATTTACCCGCTCGAAATCGATGATGTCCTTATGGGTCACCCCAAAATATTGGAAGCCTGCACCATCGGCGTTCCAGATGACTACCGTGGTGAAACAGTTAAGGCCTTCATCGTAACCGTTGAGGGGGAAACCCTGACCGAAGAAGAGATCACCCGTTACTGCCGGGAAAATTTGGCTGCTTATAAGGTCCCCAAGGTTTTCGAATTCATCGACGAGCTGCCTAAAAGTGCAGTTGGCAAGGTGCTCAGAAGAAAACTCAAGGACGTGGAATCCGAAAAGAGAGAGTCGATCGCCCAATGAAATCCGCTGGTATTAAAATGAAATTTGTCCCGGTGACCAAAAGCAGATGGTCTGATTTGGAAACGCTTTTTGGCGAGCGCGGTGCCTGCGGGGGCTGCTGGTGCATGCTTTGGCGACTGACCCGCAAAGAATTCGAAAACCAAAAAGGTGCGGGTAACCGACTGGCAATGAAAGCCATCATCCAATCCGGTAAAATCCCAGGAATTCTGTGCATTGTTAAAGGACAGCCGCTGGCCTGGTGTTCGGTGGCACCACGCGAGCACTTCCCTTCCCTTGGACGCTCTCGGATTCTTAAACCGCTGGATGATCTTCCGGTGTGGTCGATCACCTGCCTGTTTGTAGAGAAGCAACATCGCCGCACGGGGGTCAGCACCCGTATGATCAGCGCAGCGGTTGAACACGTCAAAAAACAGGGCGGCACGATCGTCGAGGCCTATCCGGTCGAACCCAAAAAAGACAAGATGCCGGATGTATTTGCCTGGACCGGCCTGGCCTCGGCCTACACCCGGGCCGGATTCATGGAATGCGCCCGCCGATCTGAAACCCGTCCCATCATGCGCTATTATATAGAATGATCCATTGGTTGCCAAATTTTTAGCACCCGTAAAGAAAGACTATTGATTTAGCCCTTATTCGTTCATAGATTATGTTTTTCAGGAGCATAAAGTCAGAAAAGTTTTCTACTCCCAGGTGATAAATTCCCACCTTTTAATATGCAAGTAGGCAACAGTGGCAACATTAATCGTTGGGAACTTGGAGGACATATGAAACGACGTCTTTCTTTGTTGATGGAGTGCACCATAATCTTATTGGGTCTGATGCTGGTCACAACCGGTGCCGGTGGAGAAGAGCTGCCGGGACTGCATGTATTTGTGTTAGGGCAGCATGCCTATGTAGCGGGTGGACCGCGCGGGCTTTATGTGGTCGATATCCGTCCAGTAAATCCCAAGCAGATCGCAGTGGTGAAAACACCCGGAGAAGCCAACGGTGTTTTCGCCATCGGCAACTTTGCTTATGTAGCGGCCGGCTCCGCTGGTCTTCAAATCGTTGGTATTCGCAACCCGGCCAGCCCCAGCATTATCGGTTCGGTTGAGACTCCCGGAGATGCTCGCAATGTGTATGTCTTTGGCAATTATGCCTGCGTCGCGGACGCTCACGCTGGCCTTCAGATCATCAATATCCGTAGCGTTGAGCGCCCACGGATCATGGCATCAATCGATACGCCGGGTGAAGCCTATCATGTTCATGTTGCCGCCAATCATGCCTATGTGGCTGACGGCAAGGGCGGACTTCAGATAATCAACATCCGAAGACCCGCCGAGCCAAGAATTGTGGCAACCGTCAGGGAAGCCAGTGATGCGCGAGCGGTGCACGTTCTATCCAACCATGCTTATGTAGCCGATTTTCCCAACGGGATTTGCGCCATCGACATAAGCAACCCAAATAGTCCGCGCGTTGTCGGCTCAGTGGATACGCCCGGTGAGACCCACGGCGCATACCCGATGTATGATCTGCTCATTGTGGCCGACGGCTCCAGTGGCCTCCAACTTATCAATATTCGTGATCCCCAATCTTTACATATCGTTGCCCGCTACGACACCCCCGGTGAAACCCGCAATGTATATGGGCTGGCGAGCACGACCTATGTGGCCGGATTGGGCTTCGGGCTTGGCGCATTCGATGTCATCGACCGATCCAGACTCAGCACTCCTGGGCGTTTTTTGTTTAATCCGGCGCGGTAAGGGGTAACGCCATTATACCGCTTGTCATTATAAAGTTCCGAAAAATGGATGGCGGCATAAGCGTTTCAGCA
>JASFGH010000500.1:0-3385 GCA_050123865.1 Desulfobacterales bacterium
GATCAGTTGTTTGAGCTCTTGCCAAAAAGTTTCACGCAATTGCTCATCTTGTTTATCCGGCCAGGGTTGCGCTGTTTTTAAGGCATAACCTTGTTTGTGAAAAAAACGAACCACCGTTTCATAGCTACATTGGATCCGTAAAAGTCTAGATTTTTCTTCAGTAAAAACAATAGTATAGCGGTTGTCAGGTTTATCATAATTTCAAGCTGTTACAAACTACTCTGGTGCTTGTTAACAAATATGGCAAACGGAACATATTTATGACAACCGCTATATTTGAATATCTCCTAAATAACGCAAATATCCACCCTTTAAACCGGCTTGTGATATCTATCCAGTACTTTTACGCGCTATTTTCTTAGGTTGGATCAACGCTCCAGGTTGAAGTCAGGGTAAGGATTTTGGCTTCCGGCAATGTCATAAGGTAAAGCGATAATAAATCCCCGATAAAATCGCCCAGCCCAGGATCAGAAGTGTCAAAACCGCCAAACCGCCAGCCAGAAGTTTGTGAAAGATATTTTCCTTTTTGCGTTCCTGATAACCGAGCACTAATCCCAGGCCGATGCCGGCTGCAATTCCACCGCCGTGCGCCCAGTTGTTGATTACCGGAATCAGGATACCAAAGATAAACAACAACACCACCCAGATGCCGATTTGTTTATAGAGCGTCCGCCCGTAAACACCCCCCCGGCTTTTACCGTAATACAGCAAAGCGCCGGCCAGGCTGCAAACCGATGCAGAGGCGCCAATGGTCCAGGGAACAGATGCCAGATAAGATACGAAAAAGCCGATCATCCCGCCCAGGGTGTAAATCATAAACATGCGATAGACACCATATTCCCGGGCAACCAGCAACCCCAGCTGACGGAAAGCCGCCATGTTGAAAAAAATATGTAAAATTCCACCGTGCAGATAGTTAGCGGAAATCAATGTCCAGTATCGCTGGTATGCATCGATCGGAACCGTTCCGGTTGCGCCCAGCAATTCGAGGATCGGCCCGGAAGGCGATAAAAACGTCAGCGGGTTCAATGCCAGAGTAAAACCCCTGGGGTTTAACAACAGGGAGATCATATAAATACCGATGTTCAGGCCGATAATCGCTTTGACCAGTATGTAAGGATCACTGAAACCGCGGGTCCAGATATTATTTTTCCACCAGGCAGCCGGGTGGGCTGTGCCGCAAAACGGACAGCGCCCTTCGGACATGCTGATGAGTTTCTTGCAGTTGGGACAAAGCAGGGATTGTCGTTTTTGAAAGGACATATTGTCGGGTGTGTCATCTATATTGAAAATTTTAATGTAATAGCGCCTGCCTCAAATTGATTTGGTTCTGATTCTACTGGAGCATTGGAGTATTGGAGTACTGGAGAAATGGATCAAACCACAGATGTATTCGAAGTGTCAACTTCAACCCATCAAACAATACTCCAACACTCCATTACTCCATTGCCGAGTTCGTCGGGGGAAAAGTTTAGAACTCTCTGATTTGATCCTGTAAATTGCAAATTAAAACTATTTTGATACCCAGGCTAACGTATCCGGAATCATCGGCAAGCCGACATCTACGGAAAGATTTTTCAAAGACTTCTGTAGTTCAGCCATTTTGCTATCAAGGTTTTGTCGGTTGGGGGACCAGTCGGCCGGGCAGGCGGTCCGCAGTTGCTCAACTTCGGTATCGATTTGATCCACAATTGCATTCAGCCCCCTGATCGATGAGAAAACGGTTTCCTTTTCTTTCTCCGGCAAGCGATCAACAATGCGGATGACATCATAAAGTTTGGCTTTCCAGCCCGTCAGATGTTCCTCCAGCGTATCACAATAAGAAGTAGCGTCCATTGAAGCCTCCTAATTATATGCCTGCATCGGGCCAGTAGTGCTATGCCCGGCATTGGCAGCATTTGTTTCAGTTATTGACAGCCATCTTAACAATAAGACGTCAACCTATCAGGTCAAGCTCAGGCCCGCCAGGCGATAATCCCGTTAAGGTTCTAGATACCATTTTAACTATCTGTCTCGTTTCATTGGATTTAAACCCATGATGGGTATCACAGTGTGACATAGCTTTCCAATTGACTTATGGCCCCCTTTTTTTTATGATGGATCCGATCCATAAACTGTCTGTCAAATCCCATCCTAATTTCTGCAACCATTATCGGGAACAGACATATTTCTCGGCCGGCGACTTTTTCTTGACCATCTCAGCACCTGAATACGTTCATGCGGTGTGATGAATTGAGGATTGCGTGAAGCAGGAACACCAAACCAAAGCGGCTTCAAAACAAACCCTTCTGAGCCTCATCATTCTATGTGTCCTGGCGATTATTGCCGGCGGCATTTTTACGGCCCAATTCAGCTATTTTCCGGCGGTTCGGCAGTTAGCGTCAGATTTGTCGGCCGGTGACAAAACACAACTGGCCAGCGCGGCCACCGCAGAGCCCGCATTGATTACCCCGCCGGCCGGACAGGTACCCATGATGCCGATGGAAGCTTTCGACGCCGCCACGCTCTCAGATAAAATCAATGGCAAAGCGGAACTGTATCTGTCAGCGGGCTTCAAACGCTTGCACAGCCAGCGCCTGAAGTCTGAAACTGCCGGAGATGTGTGGATGGAAGTTTTCGTATATGACATGCAGACACCGCAAAATGCGTTTTCGGTTTTCAGCGCGCAGCGCAGAGAGGACGCCCGGACATTGGACCTGGGTCAATATGGCTATCAAACCTCAAATGCCCTATTCTTTGTCCATGGCCCCTATTACGTGGAGGTTGTCGCATCTGATCGGACCGAAGCCATCCTGCAGCCGATGCGCACCTTTGCCGAAACATTCATAGCGGCCCATTCGGTCCGGGCGCAGGCCATTCAGGAAAAGGCGCTTTTCCCCAGAGACGGGTTGATCGAAGACAGCATTGCATTGGTATCTGCCGATGCTTTCGGCTATGAGCGCTTTGATCAAATATTTACAGCGGCCTATCAGCTGGAAGACACCCAGTTGATGGCCTATTTTTCACGCCGTAAATCACCCGGAGAAGCGCAGGAACTGGCCGGCGGTTACGCCGATTTTCTGATGGCATTTGGCGGCTCTGCAGAGGAATCGGATCTGGCAATTCCATCGGCCAAAGTAATTTATATTCTCGACACTTATGAAGTCGTATTTTCTCACGGCCCTTATCTGGTCGGCGTACGCGAGGCCACTTCACAGCAGCCGGCGCAGGATTTAGCCCAGCAATTGTACGATCGCATCCAAGAGGCCTCCCGTGAATCAGATGTTCGGAATTAAGATGGCAAATTGCGTTCATTGCACGGCAATAAAAGAAATTTTCAATACGAAAGCACGAAAGAATGAAATTTCGAAAAATATAAAAAACATAATTTCGTGCTTCTTAAATT
>JASFGH010000501.1:0-3364 GCA_050123865.1 Desulfobacterales bacterium
TAACCCTGCGCTACGAAGATCTGGCTACCGGTGATTTGCAAACGCACGAGGTTGAATTAATGGTGTTGGCCACCGGGATCATGGCTAACGATCGCAATAAAAGACTGGCCAAAGCCCTAAAACTCAAACTGGACGATCTGGGGTATTTTAAGGAAAAAGATCCGTTGTTGGCACCTCTGGAAACGGATGTGGACGGGATCTATTTGTGCGGCGGTGCCACCGGACCGATCGATATTGCCGAGTCAGTGGCGCAGGCGACGGCGGCCAGCATGAAGGCAGTTTTAAGCAGAAAAGACGTTAACTAACAGAGTGAATATGTAATTGATGACGATCCTTTTATAAAATTCGAAATCCGAAACACGAAATTCGAAGCAATTCCAAATTTCAAATTCAGAATGTTCCAACATAAATAGGAATTATTAAGGAAAGATTAATGACTGGTGAAGACATACGGATCGGCGTGTTTGTCTGCGATTGCGGCACCAATATTGCCGGTGTGGTGGATGTCCCAGCGGTGGTGGAGTTTGCCCGGGGACTGGAGCATGTGGTTCTGGCGGATGAAGGCCGCTGGTCATGCTCGGTGGACTACTTGTCCAAAATGCAGGATCTCATCCAGGAAAATAAGATCAACCGCGTGGTTGTTGCCAGCTGTACACCCCGAACGCATGAACCGCTTTTCAAAAGAACGACCAAAGAAGCCGGTGTCAATCCCTATTTGCTGGAGTTTGTCAGCATCCGCGAGCAGGTTTCCTGGGTGCACATGAAAGAGCCTGAAATCGCCACGGAGAAAGCCAAAGACCTGGTTAAAATGGGCGTGGCCAAAGCAGCGCTGCTGGAAGAAGGTCAGGAAATCCGTTTGCCGGTTCAGACCGATTGTTTGATAATCGGCGGCGGGATGGCTGGCATGAATGCGGCCCTCAGTGTTGCCGATCAAGGATTCAACGCCTATATCGTCGAAAAAGAACCCCAGTTGGGCGGTGTATTAAACCAAATCTGTTTCATTTCCCACGACAACTATAAATCACCGGCTGCCAGGGTGGTAAAGGCCAAGGCGAATCGGGTCAGGACGCACCCCCAGATTAAGGTATTTACCGAAACACAGGTGGATAAAGTTGACGGCTACATCGGCAATTATACGGTTACGCTCAAAACCAACGGTGATGAATCCGAGCAAAATCTGAATATTTCAACCATTATTGTTGCCACCGGAATGCAGGAAATCGAACCGGACGGTCAGTTTGAGTACGGCAATGATCCCCGCGTCATCACACAGCTGCAACTGGATAATAAGTTAAGAGACAAGCAGCTGAAAGATGTGAAAAATGTGGTCATGGTCAGCTGTGTGAATTCCAAAAATGAAAACCGGGGGTGCTGCAATATCGGCTGCCATACGTCTGTCAAAAACGCCATTGCCATTAAACGACTCTGTCCGGATGCCAGCGTCCATATGCTTTACCGGGACATGAGCCTGATCAAAGAAGAGGGCATAGCCCAACAGCTGGCCAAGCGATTGGGCGTAAAATTTTTACGATTTCCGGATGACCGCTATCCGGAGGTTCACAAAGAAAACGGCGAACTGAAAGTAAAGATATACGATTTGCTGGTCGCTAAGGAATTCGAGCTTCCTTCAGACCTGGTTGTCCTCACGACAGCTTTCAAAGGTAATGATTCCGTTGAACAGGTCAAAGGGCTGCTCAAAGTTTCCACCAACCCGGATGGTTTTTTTCAGGAATCGCATGTCAAACTGGGTCCGCTGGAATTTGCCACCGATGGCGTTTCGCTGGCCGGATGTGCCAAGGCACCGATGACCTTCAAGGAGAGCAGCGAAGAGGGTATCGGCGCTGCCATGAAGGCCTCGATCCCCATGCAAAAGGGCTATATCGAAACCGAAGGGATCGTTGCCGATATTGATTTGACTGATTGCAGCCAGTGCGGTCTCTGCTCCAAACGATGCCCTTACAGCGCCATCAAAGTGGATGCGGAGGAAAATCCGGACGTCATCAAAGCCCTTTGCAAAGGATGCGGGCTATGTGCGGCTGACTGCCCGAACGAATGCATCAACATCGTCCATTATTCGGACGACCAGGTTTTCGCCCAGGTTGAAGCAGCACTCGAAGAAGCGCCGGAGGAAAAAATTATCGCCTTTGTCTGCCACTGGTGCGCTCTGGGCGGCGTGGACATGGCCGGCGTCAGCCGACTGCAGTACCCTTCGAATGCCCGTCTGATACGCGTAATGTGTTCGGCTCGGGTTTCGATGAGGATGATGCAGCGGCCGTTTGAGCTGGGTGTTGCCGGCGTGCTGGTGGCCGGCTGTGAATTTCCGACCTGCCACTATATCGAAGGCAACTATGCCGCTGAAAAACGCTTGAAACGCGCCCAAAAAAAACTGGCCAAGGCCGGCTTTGACCCGGAAAAACTATGGAATGTCTGGTGCTCGGCTGCCGATGGACCCAAGTTTGCGACCACCATGCGCACAATGATAAGGGACCTAAAATTAGAATAATCTGTCAGGTTGTCCTTAACCTTGAATGAAATCCGAAATTCGATATTCGAATTTATTATTGACGAGGTTGTTTAAAAATCATGACGGATGATAAAAAATTCGCTGAGCGTTTCAATGATATTGAAATGTTTCGCTACTGCGAGCAGTGCGGGCGCTGCAGCTCGGCCTGTCCGATCACCGGGATCAATGGCTTTAATATCAGGCGCATGGTACGGCATGTCGAGCTGGATTTGATTGATGAGATCGCTGGATCAAGCATGCCGTGGTTTTGTGCGGTCTGTGGCCGATGTGAAGATGCGTGCCCGAATGGTATTAAAATTCTTGAGATTACCCGCACCCTGCGGGCCATCGGTCCGGAAAAACAGATCCCAACAAAGCCGCAATGTACGGAAGCCTGTCCGGCGGGCATCGACGTGCCCGGTTACCTGCGCTTTGTGGCGGAAGATAAACCTGACGAAGCCTGTAAACTGATCATCGAAAAAGCCCCTTTTCCCGGTGTTTTAGGCCGGGTATGCACTCACCCCTGCGAAACGGCATGTAAAAGAGGGGAGGTTGGCGATGCGATATCAATTTGTGCTGCCAAGCGCTATGCAGCCGATAAGGCCGGTGACCTGTCAGAATGGATGTCATCTGCCGGTCCGGATTCCGGCAAAAAGGTTGCCGTTATCGGTGCCGGGCCCGCCGGTTTGACAGCTGCCTTTTACCTGAGGAAAAAAGGACATCAGGTGACGATATGCGAGGCCCGCGAGAAACCCGGCGGGATGCTGCGCTATGGGATTCCATCATATCGGTTGCCTGAAGATGTGCTCGACAGGGAAATTGAGTATGTGTTGAGTACCGGAATCGAGCTGCGGACCAGTC
>JASFGH010000502.1:0-3363 GCA_050123865.1 Desulfobacterales bacterium
ATTTAGGACCTAATCGGCTCTATGACTCCGCCGGGCTGAGTTCCGGTTCGGGTCCGGCAGCATCAGGCTCGGGCTCCGGGCTGGCTTCCGGGGCTGCACCTGCGGGCTCATCAATCGGGTTTAATTCGCGTTCCTGCGGAAAAATCGGCAGATAGCGGTATGATATGGATATCATGATGATGCCGTATGCCACCGGCAAAATGGTGGTGGCCACTTCCTGCCAGCTGGGTAAATAGGTAAACCAATTATCGAAGGGCAGCACTGGAATCGCCAGCACCTGCAGCACCATCACCCAGCGGTTCAAACTCACCCCCAGAACACCACAAAATACAGCCACCCAGAGCAGCCCGTTTATCCTGCGAAGCTTGGGTGTAACTAAAATAATTGCAGGCACAATCCCGCCGATCACAATTTCAAGAAAGAGAATCCAGAGACCATACCATGAATTCGGGCCGCTGGTGTAAAAATCCATAAAAGAGAAGCCTTTGGCGGGAGCGGTGTGCGTGGCCCACCAGATGGTGTCGATAATTTTGGCGATAATGTAAGTGAATATCATCCAGCCGGATATTTTAGCCAGAAGATCAATGACGTTGTCCTTAACCAGCTTTTTGCGCGTCAGCGTCTCGGTGATCTTGGTAATAAAAATGGTAAAACAGGGGCCGAAGGCCGCCGCAGACCAGGTGAACAGAAAAAAGGTCCAGGGCCAGACCAAAATCCCTTCGCGAAAGCCGAATGGACGGCCAAACAAAACGCCGGGAACACCGCCCAGCGAGCCCTGGTGAAAAAAGGACAGAAAAGCGCCGGTGGCGGCAAACACGGCCATAATTTCATGCATGTTGTGACCCAGATGATGAAAAAACGGCACCTTGTCGAGTTTGCGGTTTTCCAGCACCATGGGGATATACTCAATGGTCAGCACACCGAAATAGGCGGTCAGGCAGAAGGCCACTTCGGTCAGCATGGAGTGCACGTTGGCGTGCCAGAAGATAAACCATCCTCTGAGAGGTTGTCCGATATCAAAACCGAGGATCATCAGCGCCGAACTGTAACAGATGAACCCGATGAGCACAGCATAGTTGATAATGTTTTTCAATTCGTCTTTGCCGACCAGATAGCGTAGAAAGCCGGTAAAAAAGGCGCCACCACCCAGCGCGATGACAGCCAGGTCAGCCCAGATCCACAACGCAAACCCGTAGGCGTTGTTCATATTGGTCTGATTAAGCCCTTTGATGTAGACCAGCAGCATGGCAAATACGCCCCAGGCCAGAACCGCGCCGTTGGCGCCAATCCACAGGGCAAATTGCCAGATCGGACATCGTTTAACGCCTTTGGGAATTAATGCAGTATCCATAAGCTCCGTGCTCCTAAAAAATGATGGCTAAGAAAAAATGATCACCGGTATAAAGATTAGCTGTGTGACTTTTTGTCAAATTCATCTTTCAAATAGTTGTCGCCGGCCTTGCGAACCCACTCGCGGTTGGTCAGGTAATAAATCTTTGTGTTGGTGCCCAGGCGTTCCAGAAGCCGAAAGACTTTGGCGTTCTTAGAGTGCCCATGGTGCGCCGGATCCGGTTGGGCTAGCTGATGAACCGTGTGTTCGGGATTGTTTAAGTCACCGAAGGTGATGGCACCGGAGGGACAGGCTTGGGTGCAGGCGGTCTGATACTCATCTTCTTCGATCTCACGCCGACCCTCCACGTATGCCTGATCCATGGCCAGCTGGTAGCGATGAATACAGAAGCTGCATTTTTCAACCACTCCGCGCATGCGCACCGATACGTTCGGATTGAGCATTTTCTCCATGCCATCAGGCCAGATCGGATCCCACCAGTTAAACTGACGCACATGGTAGGGGCAGGCAGCCATACAGTAACGGCATCCAAAGCAGCGCGGATAGATCTGGCTAACAATACCGGTGGCCATATCATAGTCGGTGGCGGTGGCGGGACAAACCGACACACACGGTGAATGTCCATCATGCCCTTCACAGTGCTGGCAGGGACGCGGCAGAAAACATTCTTCATAGTCTGGAAATGGTTTGCCGTTGTTGAGTTTGTAGACATGCATCCAGGAAACGCTGAGCATCTTATCGGTATCATCTTCGCGGAACGGTATGTTGTTTTCCGCATAACAGGCAACCATACAGGCCCCGCAACCGGTGCACTTGTCCAGGTCGATCACCATTCCAAACTTCTTGCCATTTTCGCTTTTCATCAGGACCCCTTGATCAGTACGTTTTAGCGATCTCTAATGCCGATTGTGTTCTAAATAAAAAAGGCAGAATTCCTCAAATATTCAATCTTCAATATGCAATATTCAATTATTTTAGGCTTTGGTGAGCTTAGCCCTTATGCCCCATGCTGCATTATGCCCGGAGGCGGGATCATCCACCGGACCGCTCAATTGATTGTAATTGACCCCTTTGCCGGCCAAAAATCGGTCATCGGTCGTATGCCCCAGACCCCTAATGAGGGCTATGATACCAGGCATAATTCCATGCGTCAGGCGAATTTTCACCTGAGCCGACCCTTTGGGGGTCGCCAGAGTGGCAAGCCGACCCTCTGACAGCCCAAGTTGCTTGGCAGTGGCGGGGTTAATTTCCACCAGCACATCATTTCCTTTTAGAATCGTGTCTTCAAGGGCTTTAATCATAAACGGCGGAGTCCCCGGTTGACCGTCGCCATTCAGTCGCATGCTGTCAAAAGGCACCAGCAGCAACGGGTAGCCGGCTTCGTCCCCTTCGGGTTGAATCGGCTCATAGGCAGCCAGTGTGCGAATATCGTTGTTGGTAAATTCAAATTTAGCCGAATCGGTCTCGAACGCGTCCGCCCATTGCGTGCCGCTGAAAGCGTCATCGACCCAGTAGCCATTTTCAATCAACCCATCCCAGCGATCGCCCAGGGTTTCTTCGAGGCAAGCGTTGTAGTCATCCCATTCAAAGGCGGCGCCAATCGTATGGCCCAGCTCTTTGGCCAGCTGAATGACCACATCGCCGACATGACGCGTGTTGTAGCGTGGCTCGGCGGCCGGCTGCACCAGGCTGATGATGGGTTTCGGGAAACCGTTGGCCCCGGCAACATCCTGGTAACGTTCCAGGAACATATGGTTGGGCAGGACCATATCCGCCAGCTCACTGGTTTCATCCATATAGGGGGAGAAACTGACCACCATGGGTATTTTCTCAAAGGCTTTTGCAACCGCGGTGGTATCGGGCAGCGAATAGGCCGGATTGGCATCGGCGATAAACAGCACGTCCAGCGGTGATTCGACACTGGCATTGATCACCTCCGGCAATCGATGCAGCAGATAGCGGGCGTTTGGGTGGCGATAAGTGCCGGCACCATCGATGCGGGGCTGTTGCAG
>JASFGH010000503.1:0-3361 GCA_050123865.1 Desulfobacterales bacterium
TGCGGATATGGTCTATCGGGTGTTGTCCCGTGAAAAAGATTATGAGTCTCAGGCCATGGTCTTTTTTCTGCGCGATTATTCCGGTTCGATGGCCGGCAGATCAACGGAGCTGGTGGTTGCCCAGCATGTGATGATATACAGCTGGTTGTTATACCAGTATGCCATGCAGGTGGAAACGCGCTTTATTTTGCATGATACCGAAGCATCAGAAGTAAAAGATTTCTACACGTACTACAATTCGGCAGTGGCCGGCGGCACACAGGTGTCCTCAGCCTACCGCCTGGTCAACGACATCGTTGAAAAAGAAAACCTGTCCCGGGACTACAATATTTATATCTTCCATGGGACCGATGGTGATGATTGGGACACAGACGGCAAGGAATCTATTCCGCAACTGGAAAAGATGCTAAGTTATGCCAGTCGAATTGGCATTTCCATAGCCGAGCATACGCAGGAAGCGACGCATAACACCGAAGTTGAAAAATATCTGAAAAAATCCGGGCTTCTGACGGAAAAAGCAGGATTTATCAGACTGGATGTCATGCCGGAAAATGCCGGCGAACCCAGGCTGATCGAAGGCATAAAACACCTTATATCCGAATAAATATAGCTTGATTTTGCTAACTGATCATTCTCGCAATAAAAAGGAAACACGAAGCACGAAATCCGAAACAAATCCTAAATGCGAATGTTCAAATTTTCTAAACGATGAGTGTAAACTTTACAAAAACCAAAATTGAGCTAATCCCTCTTGTTTTGAATTTAGGTCATTTTGATATTCGGATTTGTTTCGAATTTCGATATTCGAATTTCGAATTTTTACGCGGTCATGAATAATAATTCGATTTGAAAATTTAACTCAACATTCTATTCTGATTTCCAAATTATGGAACTAATCAATCAGCATACCAAAAAAATCATGGAAGGGTGCAAGGAGCGGGCCCGGGAGGCCGGGCTGCGATTTCAGGATGAAAGCCTGGAGTATATTGTCACCAACCGGGATTTGCTCGAACTGACACCTAAACTGATGATTCCGACCCTTTATGATTACTGGGTCCATGATGTCGAAGTGCTCAAAGAAAAGGGCCGCTATGAGCTGTACCCCAGTAATCCCTATGAGACGGTGATCAACACCCGCCCGGCCATATCATACTACAATGACAACAATCCGGACTGGATGAATGTCATGATTTTTTACCATGTGCTGGCCCATATCGATTTTTTCCAGAACAATTTGTATTTCCGGCACACCTGGGAATATGACTTCACCGGCCGCGCATTATCAGATAAACGCATGATCGCTAAATTCAGATCCGAAAAGGGCCGCTGGCTGGATTATGTTATTGAGTTTGCCCGTAGCATCGATAACCTGGTGGGATTTCACAATGAGCTGGCGACCTGGAACAGGCCGCCGGTAACAAACAAATCAAAAATGCTCGATTTTTATTTTGATGAGTTTTTACAATCTTTAAAACAGGTAAAAATCAACGAGTACATCAAAGAAATCGAAAGATACAACAATTGTGTCAAAAGCGGCAAGGAGCATGGTGAAAAGGCTTTTTTTGCGGAAGTGCTTCGAAAATTTCCGGAGTTTGATGCCATTTATAAGAAACACCTCGAGGAAAGAAATCATCAAAAGCTGGATTTGATTCAGCATATCCTGGAACATTCAGATTATTTAAACAAGGAAGAAAACCGATGGATGAAACCGGTTATTGAAGTGGTTCGCAAGACCTCCTTGTTTTTCCAGCCCCAGATCCGCACCAAAATTATGAATGAGGGCTGGGCCAGTTACTGGCACGAAAAGCTGTTTTTACAAGATGACCGCATCGAAGGACACGAGGTCGATTTTGCCCGAACGCATGCCTTCGTGACGTCCCTGCCGCGCGTGGGCATGAATCCATATGCATTAGGGATGCGGATTTTTCATTACATCGAGGAACTGGCAAATAAAGGCAAGTACTCAATTGAGTTTAAGCGGCTAAGGAATGCCCGTGAAAGGGAAAAATTTGATGCCAAAACAGGAACCGGCCAGGCTTTTGTTTACAATGTACGTGAAAATTTAAACGATTTCATGTTTATCAATACATTTGTGGATCAGGATTTTATCACGCGCAATAACCTTTTTGTGGCTGGCAAGCGGCTCAACCAGAACAGGGGCGTATGGGAGTATTATGTTAAAAGCCGCAAAGCCGAAGATTATCGCCAGATGCTTTTTGATTCACTTTATCATCCGCCCCATATTACCATCGATCCGGAAAAATCAAAGAACGGAGACCTCTACCTGTATCACCACTTCGAAGGTAAACCGCTGGTTAAAGAATTTATCGCTAATACCATGATGGGCATCGAGTATCTGTGGGGCGCAGCCGTTAAAATGGAAACCAGCGAAGTGGAAAAGGCTGAATCCAAACAAATTAGCATTCCGATCCCCGGTTTGGCCATGCCATCGGAGGAAGCCGGCAAAAAGATGGAAATAAAATGGGCGCGGGTATTGTATACAATGAAAAACCGCAAGCTTTCCAAAGTGACCTTAACGAACTCGGACGTCCATAAACCTGCAGCAAGCTGATTACTGGAGAGACCTCATGGGCAAAGTGAAAAAAGCCATCCAAGCCTTAGCAAAAGGAGAAAAGCAGGCCAAAGCCGATGCCGGCGCTGACGATAGTATCAAAAAAGCCATGCTCAATCTCAACCAGAACATGAGCACCCAGGAGCAGCGCACCTCGATTTCCTTTGAGGCTTTTCTGGAGGAACTGGTTGCCAATCCCAAAACGGTGACGCGCAACATTTTTCAGGTATTTCACGATATGATGAAAGCCTATGTTGGCGAGGGTGTTGATGAGTACCCTGATGATCCCGAATCCATCAACTTTGCCTCTTATGATTGCAACAAGTTGTTTGTAGAAAGTGCGGATAACCCGTTTTTTGCCGATCGCCTGTTTGCCAACCGCCTGGTTAAACTCGTGGAGGCACTCAAACGCGGCACCCAGCAAAACAAGATCTATATCTTTAAGGGGCCACCGGGCTGCGGTAAAAGTACCTTTTTAAATAACCTGCTCACCAAGTTCGAAGAATACGCCAATACCGACGCCGGCTTAAGATATGAAACGGTGTGGCGCTTTGATCGCAATACATTTGGTCAATTTGAAGAATATGAGACGCATCCGGTTCTCAAACAGCTATCCGGGCTGCTGGAAAATTCGGACGCAGACCCGGCCAATTCAGGTGGTGGCAAAAGCTTGCGCAACCCTGCTGCGAGCGATGATAAAGTGCTTGACGATACACTGGCGCCATATATCAATGAGGATTTTGTTGAAATCCCCTGTCCCAGTCATGACAATCCGCTGCTGATGATTCC
>JASFGH010000504.1:0-3361 GCA_050123865.1 Desulfobacterales bacterium
CCACTCCATTTTGTGCTACTTGATATACCCCCAATCCACCAAGCGACGATAGGCATGCTGGGCGTATTTGCCCTGCTGCACGAGTTGCAGATAACGTTTGTATTCATTGGCTGCTTGCTCGGTGTGATTCATGCCTTCCTGGCAATAGCCTTTAAAAAAGATCGTGTTCGGATTTCCGGGCAACAACAATTCAAAGGAGCTAAATTCTTCGTAGGCGCCCTCAAATTCCTTCAGCTGGATTTTGGAAAACCCGCTAAGGTGATAGGCCTGGGCTTCTTTGGGGTAGGCCTGCTGGGCCATCTCGGCATACTGGCGCCCGACCGCATAATTTTTCTGAGCCAGATTACTGATCGACATCATGCATAGGCCAACATAATCATTGGGTGCCTTTTTCAACGCGCTACGAAAATGATTGCCGGCGGCATCGTATTTGCGCGCCGCCATTTGTTTCTCTCCGTTTTGGATTTCCAGGATTGCGCCTTTTTGGGCCCGCAATCCGGCGGTCTGATCCATATAGCGTTCCCGGTAAAGCGGCCCTTTGAAAGCGGACTCATACTTCGTATGTGCGTCTTGAACTGCCGTATCATATCTTTCCTGACTCATCGGGTGGGTGGCAAATAACAGGTCGACGGTCGTGGATTTGTGTTTTGACATGCTGTTGAGCATTTCCATCAATCCGATAAATCCTTGGGATCCATAACCGGCACCCACCATATATTCCATTCCCAGCGCATCGGCTTCGCGTTCATTGTCACGGCTGTATTTTGCCAGCAGGGCGCCGGCGCTGATCTGGCCCAGCTGGCCCGCCAGATCGCCCAGGGCCGCACTCTGGGTTCCGACCAACACTGAAACCCCGCCGACGACCGCCTGGGTCAGCTGACCTTTTGACATCTGTTCAGCTGCGTGCCGCGCATTTACGTGACCCAGTTCGTGGCCCAGCAGGGAAGCCAGTTCGGCCTCGTTTTCCAGCGACAGCATAATGCCGCGGGTGGCGGCGATCGTGCCACCGGGAAAGGCGTAGGCATTGACATAGGTGGCGTTTACCACCCGGAACGAATAGGGCATATGGCTGCGATGGGATTTAACAGCCATCTTGTTTCCCACCTCACTGATGTAGCGGTTTAATTGGCTGTCCTGTACTTCCCCGAAATCGCTGGATATCTGAATAGGTGCGTACTGTTTGTCGATCTGGATTTCGGTATCTTCGGATACCAGCATAAATTGCTTTTTCCCGGTTACCGGATCGGTGGCGCAGCCGAACACATAACCGGCAGCGGTCATTGATGAAAGCCACATGAATTCGCGTCGGGTCAGGCAGCGCAATTTAGATGAATTTATGGGTTGGTTTGGCATGACGGTCTCCTCAATTGCTGCAGTATTTTACCATAAACTTACCGGAGTAATGGAGTATTGGAGTGATGGAGTATTGGGCAAATTTGAATAAATTCTGTCATTGCAATTTTTTAACATTTCTCCACTACTCCATTCCTCCAGCATTCCTTAGAAATCCATACAGCTTAGACGCTATATTAAGTCGCGGCATTATTTCTTTTGGTGATAATTTATTAATCATTCTTTACCGGCGTTATCACCTTATACGTTTCAAGTAATCGCTTTCCCAGTGTGGCGGCAAGCTGTTTAAAAAAGATGATCCCATTTTCCGTATCTTCGTTTAAAATCCTGGACAATTCACTATTGGACGTTTTCAGTAATTTGGTCGGTTCTAAACATTCGGCTGATGCGGAGTAAACATCCCCCCCGATAAGACTGGACCATCCAAAGGCTTCTCCATTGCGTTCAGCATTGTAAACCACCTGTTGCGGTTTGCCGACACTTAATTTTACGCGCCCGTTCAACAGAATGAAAAAGAACTTGGCGGGATCATTTTCGCGGAAAAGAACTTCCCCTTTTTTATGGGAGGACATTGCGCAAATGTCGATGAATTTTTTTACGAAGTCCATGCTGGTTCCCATAAAAAGATCGGATTGCTTGATATACATGGCTGTTCCTATTTTAGCGTTTTAGTCGTTCGAAATTGGTTTCAATCTTTTTAAGGAAACAAAACCTGATTTCCTTATGGATCCATTAAAATTTGGGAAGTTTCAGCAATCAGATGCATTCAAATTGGAAGTCACCATTTTTGGAATAAAAGTAGAATGGGCGCTAACCTCATATATATAAAATAAAGTCGCCGGGTTGTCAAAATAATAACCGGCTAAGAGGCCAGAGCCGCGCAGCAGGTTGTTTTTGGCCTACTGTTTCAATCGCATCTATGGGTATGGCACGATTGTCGAAAGCATTACCCTTCAATCATGTAAAATTGGGCCGCCTGTGCTGACGCTGCAAGCGGCCCGCCTGAAAAATGGGGAGCGAATCTGTAACTGGCGCTGAACACACTCAATCTTACGTTTTTGTAAATTAAGCGGCCGGTGTTTTACATTTATGTATGATATTAAGGGCTATTATTTTAAACATGATTCATGTGTCCAGGCTCTATGGGCATTTGCGCGCTTTTCGTACTCTGGCATGCTCATTGCTGTTATTTAAAGCTGGTCTGGCGGTTGCAGGCCTACCTTGAGCAAGACGCTCAAGGATGAAATTTCTGAGTTTTTTGAAATTATTTACATTTGCGTCCGCTGATATTTTGATTTTCGGATTAATAGTTGATTTATATCAATTTTTTGTTTTTCAGATTGGTTTTATATGATATAAACAACCGACATTTTGACACAGCGATTTTTCGGAAGGGGGATTTAAGACAAACTTAAATCCAATCAATCATTTACGGCTTGCTAAACGACTCCAATAAACTTCCATAAAAATTCCGGCTATGAATTTCTTAACGATCATAACTTGCAGCTCATCCTGCCTGAAACGATAACCAGTCTGATCTGATTACCATTACTGCAGTTTACCGTTTCCATCGCTATGGAGGTTGCACCTGTGTCAGTTGTCGTCCGGCAGGTTTTTTATCTGATAATGAACACTTGAATTTTGCATGCAACATTAAGGGAATACCAAAGAGGGAGATCAATTGCCATGTGCCGCTTATTCGCCATCACCAGTCAGGAGCCGTTATCCCCGATGGTCGCCCTGAAAGCGCTCGATGTTATGCGCGAGGGTCATGATTGTTCCGGGGTCGGGATTTTTTTGCGTGATCTTGCCGGTCCCTTTGAGGAGATAAAGGATGCGCCGATTTTATCGGGAATTTTCAGCGATAAGGGGTTAAAGCGCCTGGACACATTTATGATGGATATCGGCTTCATGACCAAATATAAAATCTCGGTCAAATTGCCCAAGATTCCCCCGCCCGGTGTTCCCAAGCGGGATGTATATCTGATTCGGGCCTATGAATACCCGG
>JASFGH010000505.1:0-3359 GCA_050123865.1 Desulfobacterales bacterium
CATATTCATCAATTCTTTGTTGCCTGAGCTCCTCGGGGTTTTCAGCGGTCTGAATTTCTTTGCGAAAGATTAAATTTACGGCGGCGGTCGTATCGAGGACCACCAGTTGCGCGATCGGCCAGGCCAGCATCAGGTCAACCCCCATGCCGACGCAACACATACCCATTACTGCACCGCCGTATTCTTTGCGCAATGCCAGGGTGATTTTGGGTACCGTAGCCTCCGAGTAAGCGTAGAGCATTTTAGCGCCGTGCCGGATAATGCCGGCATGTTCCTGCGTGACACCGGGAAAATAGCCGGGAACATCAACGAAATTGATCAAGGGGATATTGAAGGCATCACAGAATCGGATGAAACGCGCGGCTTTGTCGGACGCATCGACGTCCAGGCACCCGGCCTTGATACGCGGTTGGTTGGCGACGATTCCCACCGTATGTCTATCCATGCGGGCAAAGCCAACGATAATATTCAGGGCATATCGCCGCAAAATTTCAAAAAAACTGCCCTGATCCACCACCCGCTCGATGACCTCATGCATATCATAAGATTTTTTAAAGTCTGCCGGCACGATTTCTTTAAGCTTTTTATCGATGCGTTCCGGATCGTCGTCGGTTTTTAGCACCGGCGGGCTTTCGCTATTATTGGACGGTAGATAACTCAGGAGTTTTTTAATGACGCCAATGCATTCTTCATCGCTGTCGGCCACAAAATGGGCTGTGCCGGTTATCTCGCTATGAACCTTGGCTCCGCCCAGCTCTTCCAGGCTGATGTCTTCACCGGTGACGGCTTTGATGATTCCCGGACCGGTGATGACCATATGGCTTTTGCCTTTTACCATGATGATAAAATCTGTCAGCGCCGGCGAGTACACAGCCACACCCGCTGATGAGCCCATCATACCCGTTATCTGGGGAATGAGGCCTGAAGCAGCCGTATTGCGGTAAAACATGCCGGCAACCCCTTTGGATGCGAAAAAACCTTCGTGCAGGCGGCCGCCACCGGAATCATTTAACGCCACCAGAGGCGCTTTGACCTTGATGGCTTCATCCATGATGTGGCAGATTTTTTGACCGTGGATCGTACCCACCGATCCACCCAGAACCGTGACATCCTGGGCATAGGCAAACACCAGCCGACCGTCTATATTTCCGTATCCGGTAACCACACCATCGCCAGGCACCTTCTTTTCTTGCATGCCAAAATCCATGGATTGACTCTCAGCTAGTTTGTTGACCTCCACAAAGCTGCCGGGATCGAACAGCAGATCCAGACGTTCTCTGGCCGTTAATTTGCCTCTGTCATGGTGACGGTCGACGGCTTTTTGGCCGCCGCCGATTTCGGCTCGTTGTTCAAGAGATGCCAGTCTTTCCAATTCACTTTGATGTGTTTTGGCTTTTGTCATGGCTGCTTATCCTTTACGGTTGTTGTAATTTGGGGTTAGCGGCGTGATTGATCTTTGTATACTGTATACCAGATAAAGGTGTCAATTATAAATTGGCGGGCATGAAGGCTACAAGCTGCTGAATTTATTAGATGCGAAAAAATGGAGATATCGAAATTTTGCCGCCAAACGCACCGTAGCTGCAACCAATTTCCGCGCTTTGCAAGGTAATTCAAACCGGAAATTACAAGATAGAATTAAACGGCTTGATCAGAATCTTTAAGCGGCAATGATCCGAAAACTGGTGACGGTTCAACTTATGCAAAATATCTCAAGTTTTGGTCTGGCGAAATTTTAGCCGATTTAAACCGAATCTACAAAATCTCAGGATTTCTTATTGTGTCAACAAATCCAGCAAAGTTTTAGTCCTTCCGTATTTCACAATCTGAAAAGTTTATCTGTTTAAGTTTTTATAATAATATCCGATATTATATAACAATTAAATCTACCTGAAAGGCAAATGGTAAACGCTGATTTCGACAAACAAGGTTCGGATAAATTATGAAACGAAAAACTGAACAGAAGGTTGAAAATCTTGAAAACAGGGATAGTGCTCGATTGAATCACACGTCATCTATTCAGGTTCAAGATATAGAGTCGGGAAAAATTCACAAAGCCAAGATGTTCAACTATAGCAAGGAGGGGTTCTATTTTGAGTCTGACACTGTCTTGAATCCGGGCATGCAAATTTATATCGGCATTCAAAATTCACCATACGCCTCATTGCCTGATGTTTTGGAATATCACCGAGGAGAATTAATGTGGCGAAAGAAATTGAAAAAATCATTTTTTCGATTCGGATATGGCGTTAAATTGGTATCTGTTGCCAATCAACAAGATCTGAAACTAAGCGAAAGAAAAGAACTAAAAAAAACAAAAGATTCAAGGAAGCATCCAAGAAGACAATATAATCAATTCACCCTGTTTACGTCTCAAAGTGGAGTCTTTGAAGGCTCAATAAAAAACATCAGTTCATCCGGTGTTTTTATCATGGCAGAAAAGGCCTTCGAAGTGGGACAAATACTTACGCTGGTATTGCCACTAAAAAAGGGGAAACAAGTCAAAGCCAAAGGAAAAATTGTTTGGACGAATGACGAAGGATTTGGCATAAAATTTTTGAGCATTGATAAATAATTGTCTCCTCCAGAGAAACAATAATTTAGCATTTTGCTAAGATATTCAGAATCAGGGAATCTGGAAAAATATGTGAATTTGAAATGAGGTGTGAAGGTTTAATAAACCGGCTTTTTTGTATATCGGCACTTATAATTGAATCTTAAATAATTACTATAGCTTTCCGATGAAGCCTTTTACAGTATACGTCAATAACAAAAAAACATAATGCCAGCCTAAGATCCAATGCGTCTGAATATTGTCGACTGTTTCCATAAGGCATTGCATACAAATAATTTCAAGACGAAAAATATCGCATTTTCGTCAGTGGGCAATCCAAAAAAAGCATCAGCTTAAATTAAAGCACGTATTTTTGCATTTAAATAATGTTGCCTATGACAAATTTAACCTACGACATCTTTCGTAAAGCCTTGTCATATTCGTTTCATCTCTGTAAAATCGTCAAGCTACCGTATTCTTGGTGTATCACAATTTAATCGATACTTGATTTTACTAGCATACTGTTAATTCTCGGAAGACTGCTGAATGGAGGTTCCTCAATGGGAAAGATTCAAACAGATTTTAAAAAGCTACGTTATCCGTTGCCGATAACACTTGTCGGCGCTATCATAGATGGGAAGCCGAACTTTTTAACCATCGCCTTCTTTGCCATCCTCAGTCATTCGCCTCCTATTGTTTCAGTATCATTATACAAAAACCATCACACCGTAAGAGGGATCAAAGAAAGCGAAGCATTCAGCGTAAATATTCCATCTGTAAACATGGTCAAAATAACTGACTACTG
>JASFGH010000506.1:0-3357 GCA_050123865.1 Desulfobacterales bacterium
CAATATGATTAACGCGATGTTCACCTGTCTGGGGCAGGCAATCAACTTTCTCGCACGACCGGTGGATGCCATCAAACACCAGGCGAAAACCGTTACCGTCGGTACCAGTCGGATCAGCGAGCGCCTGGAAGGCATATTATTTGACGCTCTGGCAGCTGAAAATCTAACTGTTTCCCAGCTAACGGCCAGCAATATTATCGTGTTGAAAAATTTGCAGGAAATTATTCGCGATATCAGCGGATCTATTCTCTATCGTATTGAAGGTTTAGATCTTCTGGGCGAGCCGGTAGAAGAAACGAGCATTAAGGTCGTCGCCAAACGGGGTGCTGCCGGGAATATCCAATCACGGGTTGAGACCGATACCCAGCTAAAAGGAACCAAGCGTATTATTGTCAGACAGGGCAACGTTTATATCGGAAAAGGGCGCAAAGATGATCGCAGCATCGCTGTTATTCCGGTCCTATCAAATTTGCCTTCTTCACCGAGCATCATTGAAAATTTGCTCCTGCTGCATATAATATTTAAGGAGAATATTCCGCTAAACGCTAAAATTAAAGCCCTGGGCGGCAAATACGAACATATCCAAAATATTGTTCAGGAAAACAGCATCACCTGGGATGATCGATTGCTTGAGGGCATCGCCGTTGAGGAATTGTTCGGGCGTTCCGCTGAAAAGATCGGCGAGTATCTCGTATCTCAGCTCACTTCATAGTGCCTGATGACAGCGGTCAGATGACAGTTAATAGGAAATGGGCTCAGAATCTGCATAATGCGATCCGTCTTCTGTCTTCTGAATGACAGATTTTGATAATTCGTTTTTGACAACCAACAAATTTATCATCGCTCACCGGCTGATCAGCCAGCGTAATAATATGGTGGTGACCGAAGATGTTTTCAGCGAAGATCTGTATCCCCACAAGGCCAAGCCAAATTTCGCTGGCAAACCACCCTCTACCCGGACGCCTATCGCCTGGATTTTGAACTTTTAAATCCGCTGGAATGCGGCCAAAAATTTCATCACGGATCGATACAACTCGAATCAGCAGGATCTGCGGGCCGGAAAACACAGGTTACCCAGTGGGCCTATTTTGACTTTTTCGGAGTATCTTTTTGGGTAAATTACCCCTGGTATGGCGGCATGAAACATTTTCTGACCTATACAGTTGAGTGGGAACATGCCACGATTCAGCGATTCAAATCAAAATATATTCAAAAAAGTGCACAATAGCCTGAATATAAATTGACATCTATTCGAAGTATGCTATAATTCGTATACAAAAGTGAATACACGGCAATATTGGTTCATTCTTTAAATGAAAGTGATATGCGTGTATAAACAATTTAAGTAACTAAATTTTTTAGGTTTATCATGCAACCCGGACGGATGAAAAGTTCACCGAACGCATTTTTGAACAGTCCGACAAATATATTTGAAAACGGCATTAAGGTGTATAAAAATGGATAAAAATGCAAGCGCTGCAGCTATTTCCATTGATCGTCTGAGAGAAATATCCACCTGGGTATCATCGGTGCAGGACCTGGATCAGTTGCTCGAACTGATCATTGAAACCGCCACGCGGATGATGGATGCCAAAGCCAGTTCACTGTTACTGCTGGATCCAAAAACGCGACGTTTGTACTTCAAAGTGGCCACCGGCGAAAAAAAGGATGATGTCAAACAATTTGAAATCGAGATCGGACAGGGCATCGCAGGGTATGTGGCCCAGACTGGTGAACCGCTGTTGATCCCGAATGTATCTGAGGATCCACGCTGGTACAAGGAAATCAGCGAAAGTATCGGATTTGAAACGCACTCTATTGCCTGCGTTCCGATGAAGGTTAGAGGTGAAATTATCGGCGTTGTTGAAATTATCGATAAGGCCGACGGCAGTGAGATCACAGGTGAAGATTTAAAGAGGCTGTCGGTTTTTGCCGAGCTGGCAGCAGTCGGGATTGGCAACGCGCGAAAAATCGAACACGATAAAAAGGAAATCAGGGATCTTAAAGAAGAGCTGGATCTTAAATACGAACTCATTGGAGAGAGTCCGGCCCTCAGAAAAGTGATTTCCGATGCTGTTAAGGTTGCAAATTCTAAAGCCAGCACCTTAATTCTGGGAGAGAGCGGCACCGGCAAGGAATTGCTCGCGCGATTGATTCACCGCGCGGGAGCCCGGAAAGATGAACCCATGATCGTTCTCAATTGCGCGGCCCTGCCGGAATCTTTGCTTGAAGATGAACTTTTCGGTCATGAAAAAGGCGCCTACACCGGCGCAACCGGACGTAAAATCGGAAAATTCGAGCTTGCGGACAAGGGGACCATTTTTCTGGATGAAATTGGTGAAATGAGTCCCGGCATGCAATCCAAGCTGCTTCGCATCCTGCAAGAGGGCGTTTTTTATCGGGTTGGCGGAAACAAGTCGATCCCGGTCGATGTGCGCGTCATTGCAGCGACCAATCGCAATATAGCCGAAGATGTCGCAGAAGGCCGGTTTCGCGAAGACCTTTATTACCGGCTTAATGTTGTCCAGATTCATATGCCGCCCGTCAGGGAACGAAAAGAAGATATCTCCTTGTTGGCCGAATATTTTTTGAATATTTTCAAACGCGACCGCGGCGTGTCGAATCTAACCATATCCAAAAAAGCAATGAATGCCATGATACAATATGATTGGCCCGGAAATGTGCGCGAAATGAAAAACGCGATCGAAAGAGCGGTTGTTATGGGAAATGGCGAGGCAATAATGCCTGAAGATCTCCCGCAATTTGCTGCTAAACCCAGCTACCCGGGCATGAAGGTCGGCTTGACCTTAAAGGAAGCAACTGACATGTTCAAAAAAGAGTTCATTGTGCTTAATCTCCGGCACACCGGCGGCAATAGAAGCGAGGCGGCCAAGACCATGAATATCCAGAGAACTTACCTTTCCCGTCTGATCAGCCGCTATGGCCTGCTGGACAAATGAACTGTTTTGGAATCACAATAATCGTGCTATGCTGATTGAATATCTATTTTTCAATCGGCTGCGGCTGTAGCCGACCCTTCACCCCAAGACGTCCCCGACGCCGACAAAAGGCAGGATAAAATGGAAGCATACAGTATTTTATTGGTAGATGACGATCCTTTTATTTTAGAAGGCATCGGAGCAGATCTTGAAAGCCAGGGCTTTGCATTAACGGAAGCCAATAACGGTGACCGGGCGCTGGAATTGCTGGCCGGACAAAAATTTGATCTGGTGATCACGGATTTGGTCATGGAAAATGTGGACGGAATCCAGGTCTTAAAGAAAGCCAAAACACTTCACCCGGATACAATGGTCATCATCCTGACCGGCTATGGTAACATGGCATCCGCCATCGAAG
>JASFGH010000507.1:0-3356 GCA_050123865.1 Desulfobacterales bacterium
TACACGACAGTATTCGAGCATTTCGAATGGTTTTTAACACAGCCATTGAGCGTTAGATGCATTTTTTAGATAACTTCTAATTAGATTTTTTGTACAGCTCCCTGATCCTCACCGATCTGGGATCCAGACCGGTCAATCCGTATTTTTCGGCCCACTCCATGGCTTCCAAAAATTCCGGCATGGTGATTCCCCGGGCAATGTCGGGATACTCATAGGCTTTGTAATCCACATGGTACTGCGACATGATGTTGACATAGGTGTGTTGGGGAAGGTTTTCGGTCACCCATTGGGCAAATTTTTTGGTCCCCGCGACGCGATTGGGCATAACCAGGTGTCGAATCATCAATCCCCTGCGGGCAATTCCGCGCTTGTCCACCTGATGCACACCGACCTGTCGGTTCATTTCGAACACAGCCGTCGTCGCCATTTCCGGATAATCCCGGGCACCCGACGAGTATTTGGCAGCCATATCCCCATCCATGTATTTGATATCCGGTAGGTAAATATCCACAATACCGTCTAATATCTTGATGATCTCTGTTCGCTCATAACCGCCGGTATTATACACCAGCGGAATGTGAAGGCCTTTTTTTAATGCCAATCGGGAGGCCTTGAGGATATTGGGCATCACATGGGTGGGGGTCACCAGGTTGATGTTATGGCAGCCAATTTCCTGTAAGAGCATCATCAATTGCGCCAGGCCTTCATCTTCAATGGCCCGGCCTTCCCCCTTTATGGAAATCGGCCAGTTCTGACAGAAGACACAGCGCAGATTACAATTGGAGAAAAAAATTGTGCCAGACCCGTGTTGGCCGACCAATGACAGCTCTTCGCCGAAATGGGGCTGGGCCGTATAAACCATAACTTTCAGCGGCGCTTTACAAAATCCTTTTTCCCCGACCAGCCGGTTCACGCCGCATTCCCTCGGACAGAGCCGGCATTCTTCAAAAAATGCATAGGCTTCCTCAACTCTCTCAGCCAATTTACCTTCTTTTTCCAGCTTGGCGTAACCCGGATACCCTCGCTGTTTCAACGGTCCGGACGCGTAAACAGGGTAGGGTGAGAAAATCAGGGATCCGCCCCAGATGAGCGTGTTTTTAATGAAATCTCGTCTGCTTAACTTCATAAAATGACCTTATCGATATAGCGTTAGAGGATCCCCGGAAAAGTCGTTTCGTGTTTTCCGACCTTGTGTAATGACTACACAAATCGGCTGCTTTTTGCAAGGTGTGAGAAGTGGTTTAGTTAGCAAACATTCCACTCAAATAATCCGCCAACGAAATCACTTATCTTTGGTTTTTTTACGGATAGACGACGGGCAAGGCTCATCGCTGCTGTAAATCTCGACATAGGCGTTATGAGCCGTGCAGCCTTTTTCCCAGTGTTCTCTGACTTTTTTGCCGATAAATGAGTTTGGATATTTACGTCCGATATTGCAGCCCGGACAGATCTTATTCCATCCTGCCAGCACTTTTTTCATTTCCATGATGGTCTCCTTTCTAAAGGTTATTCAACATCCTGCCGGATTGGAATTTTAGATTCGCAGGGCACTTTGGTCTGGCACGACCCGCATCCGTATCCGTCAAAGCCATAATGCGCTTTGACATAATCCTCAGTAACCGGCTTGAGGTGGCTGAGGCATTATTTAATCAGGTGATAAATTTTGAATATGAGCTTCAAATTGGGTGCTGCCGTTGGCGGCAAAGCGGTTACCGTCCACAGTGACGACATCCCCGCTTTCCACCAGCAATTCACAATGGCTGACAATTTCATTGGTGGCCATTAATGCACCAAAACCTTGCAGCAGACGGTCTTCAAAATGGTCTACGGCAATTTCCTCAGCGGTTTTGGGCTTGCCATTCAAAAGTTGGACAATAGCGCCGCAACGCTCAATGTGATGCGCCAGCAGTTGTCGGCATCGGTCTGCCAGCTCGATCGGGTTCCAGCGGTCATCGTAGTATAAGCGATGGGCGGGCAGCACCAGCAGCCCCGGATGGTCATGGGCGATCTGGATGAGCGTTTTGAGGGATCGGATGTAGCGGCTCAAGCCAAAAATGGCGGCCGCATCCGTATAGGCCGGTTTGATAACCTGAGCCACTTCCTCGAACATGGCTTTGCGGGTCGGCCAGGGAGAAATATCGGGCAAGATAATATCGCCCACGATGATGGCCTCCTCACCCAGCCTGACTGCCAGACAATCCGGGCTGTGGCCCGGCAGGTGGTAAGTGCAGATATCGGGCCCCAGTTGAGTTTGACCGTCAGCGATCACATTCACATCCAGGCCTTGCAGCACCCGGTGATACGCAAGACAGTTTTTGGCATAAAAAGACTCCGGCATAAAACAATGCCAGCATTTGGCCGGAAATTTTTCCTTTTTTTGTTCCGGTGACTGCGATGGATATTGCCGAATTAGGTGATCATAAATGGCGTGAGCTTTGACCTTGAGTTGGGTTGCTTCGATCAGCTCGGCCAGTCCGCCATCATGATCTTCATGGCTGTGGCTGATTAAAACAAAATCAAGATCGGTGTGCGATATGCTCGCCGTTTCCATCATGGCCAGCAGCCGATGGCCCTGACCGAACTTGCCGGCATCGACCAGAAACGGTCTGTCGGCCATAACAGCATAATTCCAGGTCGGTCCCAGGTCCCAGTGACCGCCGTAAAAATTTTTAGTCGGCAGGCCATAAATTTCGAGCCCGGAGGGCAGCCGGAAGCGCACCACCATTTCATTACCGCTGCGATCTCCTTCGCTTATCACTTCCGCATATTCAATCAAGTCTATCTCCACTCATTTTCTTAACGAAAAATTAAGTTTTTTTATTTGAAACGCTCAACATTATAGCTTTGGGATTAGGTCAGACAACAACCGCACCCCAAACCCGGTACCGCCGGGGCCGCAATAGGCATTGCCCTTTTTGATATAAGCCGGGCCGGCAATATCGATATGGGCCCAGCGGGTATCACCGCTAAACTCTGATAAGAATAAGGCGGCCGCAATCGCACCTCCCCAGCGTGAGCTGGGCATATTGTTGATATCAGCAAAATCGCTTTTGAGCAGCTCTTTATAATCCTCCGGCAGCGGCATTGGCCAACAACGTTCATGGGTCTTTTCTCCGGATGCCTGAATGGCATCCGCCAGCCGATCATCCGATGTAAAAACCCCGGCGATTCTTTCGCCCAGGGCCACAACACAGGCACCGGTCAGAGTCGCCAGATCGATCATAATCTTCGGTTTGTGTTTTTTGACGACATAGGCCATGGCGTCAATTAAAATTAGTCGGCCTTCAGCATCCGTATTGCCGATTTCAATGGTTTTGCCGGCATAGCTGCGTACGATGTCGCCGGGCCGGGTGGCT
>JASFGH010000508.1:0-3330 GCA_050123865.1 Desulfobacterales bacterium
ATTTGTGGTCGATGTTGAATTTTTTCAGTCCTGCCAGGACTGAGAAGGTCACGTGACCTCACTCGGTATTTAAAAAAATCTGACAACCAAGGTCATCGGCCTGTTTGGCGGTGGTGCGCACAATGTGTTCCCAGGCGTCATTGTCAGCCAGAAACATGCAGTAATTTTCGCCGCCCCAGCCTTTGGACCCGTAAGTCCAGTCTGCTCCCGCCAGGTGCAAAATTTTCCACAGGGGCACCATCTCATCGGGTTCTGTCACGGGCTCTCTGGAATTCTGATTTAAAAAGAAATAGGCGCCTTTTTTGTCAATCGGTGCCTGCATGTCTTTAAAATCCGGCTGGGCTTCCTGGTATTCTTCTAAGACATCTTCGACCACAAAGGTGAAATCCTCCGGAGATGCCCCCATGGCACTGCAGCTGTCATTTCTCAGAGCCATATCGCAGGAGCCCAAAATGCCTTTGGGTCTTTCATCTCGTGGCCTGCTGCCGCGCACATTGTAAATCAGCTGGGGAATATCGATTTTCATCGGACAGACATAGATGCAGCGCTGGCACATGGTGCACATCCAGGGCCAGTCCGATTTAAGAATTTCATCGTCCAGTCCCAGAGCGGCCATCCGCAAAAATTTACGCGGATCCATACCCGCCAGACCTGTCGCCGGGCACCCGGACGAGCAGGCCCCGCAGGTCAGGCATAGATTCAGATTGCCGCCTTCTGGTAAAAGCTGCATGACCTCATCCATGAAACGGCTTTTCTTTTTGCTGCCCAGTTTGACAACCTCATCAGACATTTGTGGCCTCCTTGGTTTGCTTTTTGTCGGTTCAACGAAAGTGCACGATAAGCTCACATGATAGAAAATACAGTGGTACTGGAACCGCCTTCAAAAAATTTTGGGTGTCTCATAAATTGCTGATCTGGAGGTGAAGATGGTACGAATTTTTCATTGATTATTTTAAGCATGGAGTATGCCAGCGTGGGATTCTTATGAAAAGCTGATGGAAATTAGAGACTTGCTTACTTTTTGGTCTTTATTAGCATTTTTAATTTCGCAAAGTTTCGAAATTTTTTTCGCAAAATTTCGAAATTATTTGTTATGGTAGACTGAAATTTTAGTATGAAAGCTGACTTCGTTGGCACCGTCCAACTTTAACGGCGTCTAAAAATATAAAAGTTGTGAACATGACCATCCGAAAAAAAATGATCCTGATTCTGCTGGCATGTACGATCGTACCGATTTGTTTTGTCGGTGTGCTTGGATACTATCACGCCAGGAAAAGTCTGGAATCCCTGAGGCTGGAGCAGCTGAGAAGTATTGCCGACCTTAAGGCCGTGCGGATTACCGATTTTTATGTCGATCAGCAAAGACACATCATGATGGCGCAGCAACGCCCCACTCTAAAAAAATATGCCGCTATTGCGGCAGAATTTGCGAATGACTTTTCCGGTCCGGCATATGAAACCATCCGGGATGAACTGGATCGAACATTGCGCATCTACCAGCCGCTTTATGATTTCAAAAATGTCATTTTGGCGAATCCTGAGGGTCAAATCGTTTACGTTTTGGAGCGAAATTCGAGCTGGCAAATGCTGGGTCAGGCCCTGCCGGATTTGTGGCGGGAATCATTTCAGGATGCTCCTGACCGAATCCAACTTTCAGATATTGTGGCAAGTCAAAACCAGGCCGGACGATTTTCGATGTTCTTCCTGGCACCGATCCTATCTGATGGGGGGCAGTTGGTCGGGGTGGCTGTGTTTGAATCCGATATGGCACCGATTTACGATCTCATTCAAGATGCGACCGGGTTGGGTAATACCGGCGAAACTTTAATTGCCAGAAAAGATGGCGATCAAGCCCTGTTTCTTAATCCCCTTCGTCATGATCCGGATGCAGCCTTAAAAAGAAAGGTTGACTTTGGAAAAAGACAAGCCATCCCTATTCAAGAAGCCCTCAAAGGCAACAGCGGAAGTGGCATATCTGTGGACTATCGCGGGCAGGAAGTTATCGCAGTCTGGCGATACATTCCTGAACTGGACTGGGGTATGGTGGCCAAGATCGATATTGCAGAGGCCTTTGAACCCGTTACCGCGCTGCGAGATTTTGTTCTCATCCTTGCCATTGCGGTCATTGTGCTCAGCATCTTTGTCGCATTTATCGTTGCCAGGTCCATTTCCGATCCGATTCAAGCCCTGCAGCAAGGTGTGGTAGAAGTCGGAAAGGGCAATTTAGGCCACAAAGTCGCGACTGATGCCAAGGATGAAATCGGACAACTGGGGCGAACATTTGACCAAATGACCGAACAGCTTATGGCAGTGACGGCTTCAAGGGATGAATTGGATAGAGAAATAAAAAAGCGCAGGAAGGTTGAGAAAGAACTCCAAAAAAGTATGAATGAGGTGGGCAAGCGAATCAAAGAGCTGAATTGCCTTTTTGAGATATCTCGTTTGGTGGAAAAACGAGAGCTGACCTTAGAGCAAATCTTCCAGGGAATCGTAGAACTTATTCCACCGGCCTTTCAGTACCCGGAAATAACCTGCGCTCAAATTACTACAGGAAATCAAAAATTCAACACCGGCAATCTTGAAGAAACCCAATGGATGCTTAGCCAGGATATCTTACTCCTTACAAATACAGTTGGCACTTTAGCTGTTTATTATCTCGAAGAAAGACCGGAAAAAGATGAAGGACCTTTTTTAGAGGAAGAAAGAAATCTGGTCAATACGATTGCAGAGCGGATTGGACGAATCATAGAGCGTAATCGAGCGCAAACAGCTTTAGTCGAAAGCGAAAAACGCTTTCGGCAATTAGTGGAGCATTCCTTAACGGGTATATCGATCATTCAAGATGGTCGCATCGTTTATCAGAACCCTGAGCAGGAAAGACTGCTGGGTCCGTTACCACGGCCGATCAAATTTGCGGACACGGACTCTATCCACCCGGACGATATTGAAAAAGTAAATCAATTTTATCAAAGCATCAGCACAGGCAAGTTGCCCATTGGCGTTATGGATTTCAGATTTTATCCCTCTGGCGAAAAATTAAACCGCAGCAATATGAAATGGGTCCACTGCCAGGCCAGCCGGATCGAATTTCAGGGAAAAGATGCGATGTTGGTTAATATGATGGATTTGACCCAAACCAAAGAGCTGGAATATCTATTGACCATCCAGGATAAGATGGCTTCTTTAGGTCGGGTGGCAGCCGGGATTGCGCACGAAATTCGTAATCCCCTATCGGGAATCAATATCTATCTAAACACGCTTAAAAAGCTTCATCACCGGGAGGGAACGGAAGAAAAGGTTGAGCAAATATTGAAACAAATTCAATCAGCA
>JASFGH010000509.1:0-3330 GCA_050123865.1 Desulfobacterales bacterium
GCGGCAACCCCCAGGCAATCGCTTCTTTGAAAGAAGGCGAAACGGTTCTGGATCTGGGCAGCGGCGGCGGCTTTGATTGCTTTCTGGCGGCAAAGTCGGTAGGAGAAACCGGCCGCATTATTGGTGTGGACATGACCGCCGACATGGTCAGCAAAGCCCGTCAAAATGCCGCCAAGCTGGGCGCTAAAAATGTTGAGTTCCGGTTGGGAGAGATCGAGCACCTGCCGGTAGCCGATGACAGTGTAGATGTGATTATCTCCAACTGTGTAATCAATCTTTCCCCTGAAAAAATGAACGTCTTCCGCGAAGCCATGCGAGTGCTCAAACCCGGCGGCCGCCTGGCGATTCTGGATGTGGTGGCCCTGCAGACCCTGCCGGCTGAAATTAAAAACGATCTGTCGCTGATATCCGGCTGCGTCGGGGGCACCGAAGAAATCGAAATAATCGAATCTTTGCTCGAAAAAGCCGGCTTTGAGGATATCAAGATACAGCCAAAGGTTGAGAGCCGTGACAGTATCCGGGAATGGTTTCCGGGGCGGAATCTGGAAGACTATGTGACCTCCGCCACAATTGAGGCGCGGAAACCTTTAAATGCTAATTGGAGTAATGGAGTTATGGGGCAAAAGATAGGAAATCTTGAACCCGTTTGGAAGGAGGAATGAAAATGAAACCCTTTACCAATGGCTTAGACACCGAAACACAGTTACTTGTTGCTTTAGGTTCGGCCGTGGCTTCGGGCTGCATCCCCTGTCTGGAGAGTATCACCGGGATGGCGCGTTCTGAACATATCGATGAAAAAAAGATGCGGGCAGCCGCCATCATCGGCCAATTTGTCAAGGATCAGCCGGCGGGCCATATGAAGGCCAGAGCAGATGAGCTTTTAGGGACCCATCTTCGCGCAGCACGAGATCAAGTCAAATGTCCGATGGAATCAAATGAGAAACCGGCTGAAACCCAAGTCGAAAGCGATGCATCCATAAAGGCAGCCGGGTGTAGTTGTTCATAACGAATGCACCAAGGCAAACCATCTCAAACACAACATTAAGAATAGTAAAGGAATCAACCCACAATGCGCAGGGCCAGATAAGGCGCCAAATTGAACAGAAATACGGCCGTTTTAAAAAGCGCCATGGCGCTGTAGTGAATGGCATCGAAGGTCTCGACCGAGATCTTGAACCATTTACTGTGAATGCGGTACATCCAATCGTGAGCCATTATGAAAAACAGCAGCCACCACAGCAACACAATCCAGTTTATGATGGTGCTCCATCCAAGCGCATTGCGAACAATTTCAAGCGTCATTTTTTCTCCTCCTCTGATTTAATGCCAAATCCCCCAGATATTGGTTATTTGCCGCATTTAACGAAGGTCAAGCATTCAGCCATCTGAAAAATAAAATCATAAAATTCAATATCTTAAAAATATATCTGTTTTCGTTTACCTAAACGGCAAGAAATTTGCTTTCTTAATCCATAAACTGCAAAAGGGATAAATCAAATGTCGCGCTTTATTGAAAGAAGAGCCGGGGAACGCGTCGAATTCAAGTCTCCGCTGAAGATAAAAAATTTAAAAAGCGGCACCTTTAGCAATGCCCGTATGGTGAACTATTGTGACTTTGGTCTTTATTTTGAATCCAACAGCACCCTTGATGAGGGCGCCGAGATCATCCTGGGTATCGAAAATTCACCCTATTCAAATGGATCGGATGTTATTGATGTGTATCGGGCTAAAATCCTTTGGCGTAAGCGTGCTCAATCTAATTTTTACCACCACGGATATGGTGCTCGACTATTGTCGCAATCAAACGACAAAATGTCTGACACCGCTAAAGTAGATATGAGGAAATATCCCCGCTGGAACTGTAGCCAATCGGTCTGCTTTTTTTTTCAAAACCAACAACACAAAGGTGTTTTGAAAAATGCCTGCCCCAATGGCCTCTTTATTGAAACACCTGACACCTTGCCGGTAGGCCAAACCATAGAATTGAAGATACGAGACCGCCAGACGGATAAGATTCGAGTGCTGATCGGTGAAATTGTGCGGTCAGGACCGAGCGGTGTTGGCATCCGGGTAACAAAAATATGCGATACGAATGTTCAAAAGCCAATCTGATCGTATCGATGGCTATTTGGGCATCAACGTCATAGGATATCCCGATGCGGGCTTCGACGACTTTGTTTTCAAATGAGTTGATCAGAATCTCGCCTACGATGTGTTCGTTTGGAATGGTGATCTGCTCTCCGTCTTCGGTGGACAGGCGGGTGGCGGCCAGGCCGATTTCTTCCACCACCCCGCTGACACCCTGGATTTGAATGGTATCGTCGACCACAAACGGCCGTGTAATGATAATACTCAGGCCGGCACCGTAATTGGATAGCAACCCGGCCAGCGCCAGACTGGACCCAAAGGCAACCGCGCCAATCGCGGCAATAAAGGGCGTCATGGTAATGCCGAATTTCCCCAGAACAACAATCAGCACAAACGCGATCACCGTTAAACGCACCACATTTCCCAGAAAACGACTGAGGGTGATGTCCAAATTGCGGGATTCGCATACCCGCATGACCATGTTCGACAGCCAGCGCGCAATGATCAGTCCGATGATCAGAATAATGATGGCGTAGACTACCTGAAAACCATATTGAAGGGCTAATTCAACAATGAGATCCATGTATTTTTCTCCAGGCTCGAGCTCTTCTTACATGGAAAACCTCCGCCCGTTAAGCATTGCAAAATTTGCTGTCTACTCCTAGCGAGCAACCATATTAGAACCTATCTCAAAAATGCATCTAACGCCCAATAGCTGTGTTGTGAGCCTCCTTAAAATGCTCACATACTCCCGTGTATGCTGCGCTTTTGCGTCGGCCCACGCCTTACTCTTGGGCGCAAGCTACTATTTTTGAGATAGCTTCTAAAAGCTTATCCGATTCTCATTAATTTTCATGCAAGATTATGGTTTCTTAATCTTTATGATAACCAGCGTAATATCGTCTTCTGTTTTTTGGCCTTCGGTGAATTGATTGATTTCATTGTATACGGCATTGAGGATATCATCGGCACCCGCCGAGGCGTTTTGGCGAATAATCTCTTTAAAGCGCGTTTTACCAAACATAGCACCCTGCTTATTAAAGGCTTCCCAGATGCCGTCGGTGCCGATAGCAATAATCTGCCCGTTTGTGAGGCCCTCGTGGCGGTTTTCAGGATACTTAAAAGCGTCATTGACCCCCAGCGCTACGCCTGTGCCTTTTAATTCCTCAAATGTGTCCTGCTGGGGGTCGTACAAAAGGGCAGGATCATGGCCGGCCCGCACCCAGTCGATGCGGTCTTTTT
>JASFGH010000510.1:0-3327 GCA_050123865.1 Desulfobacterales bacterium
CTGTGCCCGGCGCTTTATTAGAGTCGTCCCGGCCTCGCTTGTCGGTTTGTTGGTCGGCACTGCTTTGTTCTACGCCCTTGACAAAATAACCGGTACTGCCGGTCTGGGGCCGGTCATCGGAAATTTTTCTTTTCATTGGCCCCGGCCCGATATTCTGCCTAAGATTTCCAGGATCTTGTGGAACATCAATCTGGCCGATCTGTTTCCCCGCATTCTGGTCACCGGATTTGTTCTTGGCTCTATTGGCGCGCTGGAATCCTTACTTAGCTCCCTGGCCGCAGATAATATTGCCGGAACGCGCCATAACAGCAACAAAGAACTCATCGGCCAGGGCGCCGGCAATGTGCTGAACGCCGTCTTTTCCGCGCTTCCCTCTGCCGGATCAGAGCTGCACAACATGGCCAATTACGGGGCCGGGGGGCGCACGCGCTTGTCAAGCCTGCTTTGCGGGTTGTTAATCCTTTTAATCGTCATCACCCTGGGGCCGTTCATCGGAAAAATCCCGCTAACCGTCATTGGCGGAATCATCATTTCGGTGGGTATTGGATTGTTTGACCGATGGACGCTGGACCTGTTCCGCAATCTGTCGCAGGCGGGCAAACAGCGCAAACGGATCATCGCCAATCTGTCTGTAACGATGGTCGTCGTAATTATCACCGTTTGCGTGAATCTGATCGTTGCCGTTTTGATCGGCATTGCTATCGCCTCGGGCTTATTTGTTTCCAGAATGGGAAAATCAATTGTAAAACGCACCTATTCCGGCGATCAGATCCGCTCGAAAAAAGTGCGCAGTCTTAAAAACAACCAGCTGCTCGAAGAGCGCGCCAAAGGGATCATCGTTTATGAGCTGCGCGGACCGCTATTTTTCGGATCAGCCGATAATTTGGCCCGTGAAATTGAGGGCGCGCTCGATAATTTTACCTATTGCATCCTGGATATGAAGCGCGTCGATGAGATCGACAGCACCGGTGCCAAGATTCTGGGCCAGATCAGTAAAAAAATAACGGCCTGCGGTAAATACCTGCTGGTCGGCTACTTGAGTGCCAACCCGTCATTGTCGGATTTTCTCAAGGCCATGGGTGCCTATGAGACCCTGGGTGAAGATTGTTTTTTTGCAGATACCGATGCCGCCCTTGAATGGGCCGAGGATAACGTGCTCACCCGATCAATCGATCTGGCCGGCGCTTTCGGTAAAATCCAACTGGCGCAAATGGACATCCTCAGGGATTTTAAAGCCAATGAAATTGACCTGCTGGCCCGGAAATTGACAACCGCAACGTTCGGCCAAGGCGACACGATTGTCAAAGAAGGCGATACAGATCGGCGTTTGTTTCTGCTGGTCAAAGGATTGGTCGGTGTTCACATTCACCTTTCGCAAAGCGAGCGCAGCAAACGGCTGATCACTTACAGCCCCGGCGTTACCTTCGGGGAGCTGGCGTTTTTAGACGGCAGCCCGCGCTCTGCCGAAGTACGGGCAGAAGTAGATTCCGAGACGTATGTCCTTTCACCGGATGATTTCAACCTTTTGCAGGATGAAAATCCGGCAATAGCCGTCAAGCTGATCCGCAACATCGCTCTTGAAATCAGCGAGCGCCTGCGCATCCGCACCAATGAGGTCAGAGCGCTGGAGGAAGCATAAATATTGAGAAAGTACATCAATTTATCGATTCAAAGGTCAAGCGAGTTAGAAAGCATCACGAAATTTACTTAAGCGATATCAGGAAAGCTGATCCAGCAAAATGGAAAACTGTGATTAGGCAGCCAATGCAATGAATTCATGGTTTCACATCGGAAGCGATAGCATGTATTAAATTTCAATAAAAATCTTTCTATTGAACCTGCATGATCTACAAATTACGGTCCATATCATTTACCAGAATTGAAAACCTTTCTGAGGTAATTTCTTTCCGACCCCTCTAATTTTGAATAATTTAAAATTTTAATTTATATCGGTAATTCGCTGATGTTGTGATTTCTTGTCATTTTTTAGGAATCCTGTTGATTTTTCTCCATCGGTAGCCTAACATCCAGCACACAACGATTTGAGAATTTAAAAACAACACTTTAGCATCTGTTTGTGGAGACAGTATAAGATGTGTCTTTAACAACGAGCCAAGTTGCCTTTGAGGGTGGCTTGGCTTTTTTATTGGTGTTAGGAGGCTGGGAATGGATAGGGTATGTCTACTACAGAAGGTGAAATGGCGTATTTTTATATTTTCGACAATCTTGGCTTTGATGGGTTTGTTTTGTGACGAGCAACTGAATGCTGATATTTATCAGTGGGTTGATGAAAATGGCGTAAAGCATTTCAGTAATGCGCCTCCGGCTAATGCCGGAAATGCTCAAATCGTGTTTGACGAGCACATACACGATGAAGCCGCAGATGAAAATCGTGTCAAGACCGATCAAAAAACGATAGATGCGCTCATTGAAGAAATCCAAAAAGAAGAACAGCAAGCCAAAGCTATTATAGAGAAACAAAAAAAATTCATGAATGTAAAACAATATCAACAGTCTTTGTTCGGTTCTAAATGTTTTGGTCCCTCTTACAGTATTCAACAGGGCAGGAGTGTACGTCATGGAATTGTTCCAAGGTATCTTATGCCAGGCGAATTCGAGGATCTCTTAGCGCTATTTGAAAGTTTAAAAGGCGAATGGTATGGAGCTGCATGGGAACGGACTTGTAAAGATATTAAAGGCGAAGTGTATCAACAAATAAACAATTATACAATTAAGTCAGAAGGTAGAATGTCTTCAAGAGGCCAGTTTTTTTTAAAGAGTAATATATATTCTCGGGAAAGTAACAGCTCGCGCCTTGAAGCACTTCCTCTTTATTTAGATCCCAAAAAACTAACAACCCAAGAGGGTATTTCAGTCTCGGATCTTGAATTAATCTCAGTATCATCAGATCACCTGGTTTATGTCCAAAAAGGAGCACCATTATTGCCAAGCATAAATGATCAGATGGCACTTCGAAAAGATAGGGAGCGCGAATTTGTGACGACCATCAAAAAGACAGGAAAAAATTCGTTTTCATATGAAAGATTATTTTATATTAGTGGAAAGCTGAAAACAACCAATACCTGGTATCTCGAAAATAATTAGAATTATCAGTGCTGATGAACCAGAAGAGATTAATGAATTCGAGATATCCCAGATGCAGGGGTGCAACACATCATTTTTTCGTTTTAAAACCTTAAAAGAGGCGTCTCCCATGATTAAAAAAGGTTTTAAACGCAAACTCACAGCCATCCTCAGTGCGGATGTTATTGGCTACAGTCGGCTGATGCGAGACGACGAAGACGCCACTGTCCGTGATTTAGCCGC
>JASFGH010000511.1:0-3317 GCA_050123865.1 Desulfobacterales bacterium
TCTTTTTGCAAAAACCTATTCTGATACACGCTCGCTGATGATTTCCATGATTGAACATGCGCTTTACGGTAACTATCTTTTTACCATCGGATTGGGCAAATATCTGTATCTGGGTGCTGCGGGTTACGGAGTGTCAGGGTTACCCTAACGAGAGTAGTCCTAAATTTTGGTGTTTTTTCAGTGCGCATGTTAGGCGGGAAATAAAAAATGGACCCTTATTCTATTTTTCCGAACAAGACGATAAGCAAAGCCGGCGAGATCTCGAATCAATTCATAAGCATCGCAATAAATACTTTTATGGATGCCTGCGATTATGTCCATCAAGTGCCTTACGGGTATAACTCCGACAGAGATGACCTTGTGATTCTATTTAAAGAAAAGATGGGCAGCTGCACCACCAAGCATGCCGTTATTGCCACCCTGGCGGCGGAACTGGATCTACCAATATACAAGCGCATCGGCATCTATCCCATGACCGAAACGATTGTGACCGGAACCCATAAAATACTCCAAACATACGACTTGCCCTACATTCCGATGATTCATTGCTTTCTGGAATATCGGGAATACCGGGTCGATTTAACCGAAGGCAATCAAAACGGTAAAAACCAACCGATTGATACGCTGTTTTATACTGAAAGGGTCGAGCCCAATATACCCGCCAAACACGAATATCGGCTCTATCGGCAGGCCTTAAAAGATCGCATTCTGCTTCGCGATGAGCTAAAGGGCGTTGACATCAAACGCATCCTGCATGCCCGCGAGGAAGGACTCGAACTTTTAAAATCACTGGTTAAACGGCCGTAACTACAGGCCTCTTTGGTTATCAGAAGGTCAGCTTTTTGGATATTTCTTCGAATCGTTCAACTCTGGCAATGCTGCCCTGGCTGAAATTGATTTTGATGGATCCGGTAAAGTTTTCTTTACTCAGATTTCTGAGATAATCAAGCAAGCAGTAAATTTTTTTGGATCTATCCATTCGAATGGGCTGGTTCAAATTTTCAATTCGACGTGTTTTCATGCGCTGATATAGAAGATGGTTTTATGACTGCTGATAAGGAAAGATTACAGAAGCTATCTCAAAACACTGAGTTACCATTTTAGTTTTGCGATCAACAAATTTCAAAGGTGTTCGCTATTTGTTGAATGCAGCCATTATTGAGACCAAATATTTGAGTGAAATTAGGTAAGCGTTAAAAATAGATGAACTTAAAATTTTCATTTATTGCTTTCAGGTTATCATAAATTTGTGAACGCTATTTAATGCTGAAATATATTAGATTTATTTAGGGAATGAAAAAGAAAATGGCGGTGGGACACCGGATGTCCTGCCGCCATTTTTTTTTATAGGCCAGCGAAAGTCGTCTACTAGAACCATATTAGTTATGAAGCGCTTCCATCATGACATGGAAAAGATCGGTGTTGTCCAGAGCCTCGCCGAGGTTTTCACTGCCTGGACCTTCGCTCCATATCACCACGTCGGTGCCGGTATGATCGCCGGATATATAGGCGCCGTTGCCGCTTTCTACATCGAGCAGATCACCGGCTTCACTCAGGCTTCCATACGGACCTTTGATGGCATAGCCAGAGGTGTCATGATCCGGTGCAATGATGACCAGGGTGTGCTGGGCATTATTGCCCTTTTGCAGCCAGTCCCTCACAACCTCCACGGCGGCGTCGAAGCCGAGGGTTTCGGCAATCATGCCTACAGCGTTGTTGGCATGATCTTCCCAGTCGATCTGGGAGCCTTCTACCATCAGGAAGAAGCCTCTCTTGTGGTTATCAAGGATATCAAGGGCTGCCTCGGTCATTTCCGCGAGGGTGGGTTCGTCACCCGGGTAAGGCGTGCCGCCTACCCGGAAATACTCAACAGTCTTACCCTGGCTGAAGTCTTTGAAGAGGCCGAGTACCTTGGTTTCGCTAGTAAGAGCATTCATTTGGCCTTTCGTCTGTACCACGGCATAGCCGTTATTTACTGCCGACTCGATAATGCCGTCCTGTCCCAGACCAGTTCCAGGCAGGCTTGCAGCCCATGGGCATCTGCTGCCTGCCGTGTTAGTGTAATATACGCCGCCCCCCAGGACGACATCGACACCGGTTTCTTCGATGTACTGACGGGCGATTTCCTCACCGCAGTACCTGTTGCCAGCATGGGCGCCAAAGGCGGCCGGCGTGGCGTGGGAGATCTGTGACGTTGCCACCAAGCCGGTTGCTTTGCCCATCTCTTTGGCGATTTCAAGGATGGTCTTCGGAGCGCCAGTACAATCTCCGTTTTCTTCTTCATTCCTGGTGCAGGAAATTTCGCCGTTATTGGCTTTCTGGCCTATGGCCCAGGCAGTGGCAGCGGCGGCAGAGTCGGTAACTGTGCTGTTTTTCGCATGAGTGGACTGATGGCCGATTACCTTCAGACTTTCCAGGGCAAGGCGGTCGCCATTGGGACCGTTTTTGAATATTCTGGCCGCGGTAACGTTGGAAATACCCATGCCGTCCGGACACATGAAGATAATATTTTTGGCGTGTTCACCACCATGTTTTGCAAATACGACAGTATTCAATGAAAAAATAAGACAAATGGCCAATGCGGTTAGAATCACTTTTTTCATGGTAGTTGTTCCTCTCTTTCTCCTATTTAGGTTATTACAAATTTGTCGAAATGATTAAAGATTATTCTGCCTGGGAATCGCTTTGCAAACACCACCTCCTTTCTATTTTTTCCTGAGTATATTCAGCCCATTAATTTCTAAATAACCCAAACCAAATCGGGCAAACCTTGAGAGAACTATCAGCCAAAAAAAAGCCCGAACCAAAAGCGTCACACGCTTTGAGATTCGGGCTTTTCGGTACCTATCAGGTCGACAAAGTACCCGGTTCAGTCATCGGAATTGCAGTTCAGGCGATTCAACAACAGGATGGAATATTCACTGGTGTCCACCTGAAAATTATGTAGTTACAAACACTAATAGATACCCGTTGGAATATAATTAAAGCTAAATTAGAAATGGATTTAAAGCCGATTGGATTGGTAGGAAATAATAAGAGCGATTGCCTTTTCTGGCATTCGTTTTTCAACGTCATTGTGTTAATTGCGCGAAAGAGGTCCGGCTACGAACCAATTTTTAATTGGATCCTACCACCATCCTAACAGAATGACGGTTATAATTAAAATTTATGTCGATTAGTACGGGTTATACTCGAGTCGGGATGGGTCACAGCATCATTTTTATTTAAGGTTGATAAAAACAGCTAAAATTAACCTCATTTTAAATCGAGAACCCTATTATGCCTAACGACAAAAAGTGCCCGCGATGCGATTCAGA
>JASFGH010000512.1:0-3315 GCA_050123865.1 Desulfobacterales bacterium
AAACCAGATAACCGTGCCGGGTTGAACGGTCAGTCTTGCCCCGGGTAGAACCACAAGGGCGTCTTCTACCAGATAAGGGCTTTTAGCGGCGGTCAGTACTGTATTTTTGGTGATTTTAGGCGGCAGCACTGCGGGCGTGCCTATTCCTATTGGGCTCAGGGTGTCCACCCACTGGCTGCCACTGCCGGCCTTGGATTGAAGATATCCGATGATCCGCCCATGGGGCAGGCGATCTTTGCTGCGGATGCGGTAGGCCCCGATGTAGACGCCCGGTTCCTTTTCTTTTAACGGCAGGTTTGTCACCAGGGGAGAAATGCTCCAGCTGGCCTTCTGGCCTTTTTCGCCGATCATTGCCACCTTGAGCAGATCTCCCGGACGCAGCAGCTTGCCCCCTGCGTTGTGAACCAGCAAAATGATTTTCGGCGGGGGATCGGTTATACCTTCGCGGTTCGGGATGGTCGCCACCATCTGCATACACAACTCGGCGGCAGCTTGAAGGTGCGAGGCTTTTTGATGCTTGATAGCTGTTTTGACGATCGTTGCCGCCAGCCCGGTCAGGCTAAGCGGCACGTCGCCATCCTGAATATGAATGCTGTGTTCGAGTTCCCAGATGACGCGATTCGATTTGCACCGCACCATTCTGGCCTTGAGCCCTGCGGTGTTATCCGAATAAACCAGCGCATAGGTTTTGCCCAGGCTGGTAACCTCACCGAAGATAATCGCATCGACCCCCAGCAATTGTCCCAGCCGCGCGGCTGAAACGGCCTCGCCTGAAACGACTGCCTGATAAAGTTCGTTTCTTTTCAGATTATCGTCAATGGCGAAGGGCTCCAGATCCAGGTAATTGAGAGAACTAAAGAAATTGTAAAACATTTTACGGACGATGCTTCCAGCTTCAGGATTGGATGTCTGATTGACAAACGGCACAATCGCTACTTTATATGGGAGCTGATCCTTTTCCAGAACTTCAGGTTCGGGCCCGGGCATCAGCATACTTTTAAGGGCACAGGCATTTATGCCCGCTGCCAGACAAATGATGCTCAAAAAAATAATCACTGTATTTTTCATACTAAAAATTACCAGGGGGTGTCGGTATCTTTTTCACCTTCTGTTTCTTCAAATAAGTATTTCATGATCCGGGAACTTTCGGTTCCGGATTCTTCCAGAAGGCGCTGGATTTCTTCGCGTTTTTTCTTTTCTTCCTTCTTGGTCAACTTGCCACCGCGAGTATCGGAGGCGCTGCCTCCTTTTTGAGCTGACACCAATTTTTGCCGGCAGGCCGTGATCTTGGCTTTTATTTTTTTGGATTCAGGGTCAATGATACTGTAGCGCTCAAAATAGAATAGGGCTTTGGACCAGTTGCGTTTTTTATAATAGCCTTCACCATGCTCGCGATAAAAGGCCTTCATCTGGTCGATACGCTGCAATGCCAATTCGTGTTGGGGATTGAGCGCGAGCACGGCCTGGTATACGGAAAAGGCGTTTTTATTAACCGGCGTGAGGTAGTGCTTGGCCAGAAAATGCGTCTCGGCTTCTTTAAGCAGCTGGGCGACATTTTGTTTTTCTCTATTTTTTTGCTGGTAAGCCAACCAGATGCGTCGTATGGCTTTTTGGGCTTCTTCAAAATATAAACTATCCTCCCGGATGGAGGAATATTCCCTCAGGGCCGATTGATGTTGATTGTCGGATTCCAGCTGTTCACCGAGGGTTAAACGGTAATAATCCAAACGGTCCCAGAGCTTTTCGGCTTCCTGACCATGACCATATTTCGCCAGGTAATTTTTCAAAAATACCTTGGCCTCTTTCAGATCCCCCTTTTCGGCTTTCTGCTGGGTGATGGCCAGGGTTATCTGCGCCAGCATGTCTCTGGCCGCCTGGGCGTTTTCCGCAGACATATCGGTATGTAAAAATTCTTTGAGGGATTCCCGGGCCGGCATGTAATCGCCCACTTCGATCTGCCCGGCGACCTCGGCAAGTTTTTGCTGGGCTTTCCATGGCATGTAGGTGTGCATATAAAGCAAGTATACAGAAAAGGTCAGGATTAACGCAGCTGTCAGCCATAGACTCCAGTTTGATCCTTTCTCGGGAGTTACAATTTTCTGGGTTGTTTGACGGGCGTCGGTCGGTTGATCGGAGATAAAGGTGATTGAAAACGGCCCCATTCGGAGCTGATCTCCTGAATACAGGCGTTGTTCGGAGATCACCTGATCATTTAAGTAAAGGGGATTGGTGGTACTGATATTCCGGGCGACATACCCCTTGTCCTGCTTTTCAATAATGCAATGTTTGCGGGAGATCGACGGGTGCATCAATTTCAGGGTGGCCTCGTTTGATCTTCCGATGATCAGCTTTTCCCGCTTCAGGGGAATGATCTTGCTTTTTCCGGTGGCAGTGGTGCACACCAAACGCGGTCCCAGCGTTTCGTCGCTGAGGGAGTCCAGCACCATGGTTTTATCTTCAATCGATACCAGTCTGGATTCCGGCCGTTCTTTGTCTGCCACCTGAATGACAAATTTTGATTTGCCGAGCGCCAGCTCATCTCCGTTGCTTATAAACCCGCCTTCGGTCGGCCGGCCGTTCACGGAAATTTTGTCGGGGCCCAGGTTTTTGATGAAATAGCGGTTGTCTTTGGTGCCAACCTTGGCCTGTACGTCTGAAATTTTAGTGTCACTGATGACAATGTCACACTGTTTTGAACGTCCAAGCAGAAAAGTGGTTTTCTGCGTTTCGTGATATTTTTTGGGATTCGATTTTTGAATTAATTTAAACATGGACCACTCAGTCTTTTTGCGGCCATTGCAGTGCAGGCCGCATCAAGCCGGGATTATGATGAAATTGGACGCTTTAGGTATATGTTTTTTATCGGCATTTTTTAGAAAGGCTTTAACCGAATAAGCGCTTTTTTGCCCGATTGATCTTAATTTGTGGTTGACCGTTGAACGCGCGTGGTCACAATGGCCGGTTGAACGTTATTTTGTCACAAAATCTGACAATATTTGTCATTTGAGGATCACAACCAGACCGAATCCGAGGACATCCATGAATTTGTGCGGACCACCTTTTACAGTCATTTATGTGCGCAGCCTTATAAGGATATCGAGCTGCATGAAGTCGATCGAAAGCTCAGGTACCATAACCTGACGCACACCGATAACTTATCCCAAGAAACGGCCCGGCGACTGGGCCGAATTCTGGGTTGTGATGCCGTTGTGGTCGGCAAAGTGACTGAATTTCAGTGGTTATACGCAGGCCTTTATTCCCAGGTGGCAGTGGGAGCTTCCATAGCCATATGGGATACGCGATCCGGAAAAAGGA